>CABMDW010000069.1 GCA_902385045.1 uncultured archaeon
AGGCCAAGAATCAAGTCCTGAATAAGAATAAGGAAATGGGCTCAAGACGTTTAAATCCAAGGAATTGGAAGCATTGCAGTTCTTGACTTTTGTCCCGTCAGAATATTCATTCCAGCAATTAATTGAAAACGCATTCAATCCCGTTGAATTAAATGAAAATACCGAAGTAGTTTCAAACAAACTATTGTATGAATCTAAAACGGTTTTCTTCAATGAAATGATTGATTGATCTGGACCTTTCAATGTACAATTGATGGTATAATTATTGTTAATGTCCTTGAGGCCAAGATTGTAAGCTATAAATGATAATGTAGAATTATCTCCACTGTATTTGAAAGTATAATTCAATCCAGTAGTCAGAGGATTTGCAATACACGAAGTAGGAACAATTTCATAAATTATTTTAGTATTGCTAGTAGAACTATGGACAAAATCATTTACTCCTCCCGGATTCACGGTGCTGGCAGTTTTAACGATGAAATTAGAAAAAAGGACAAAAAGAATGACTACTACTACAAACAAGCCTCCAATTAATAGCAAATACTCAAGAGAAATCTGGCTCTTTCGCTTCTTGGAATTAACGTTATCCACGAATTAAATTACACTAAAATCATTTAAAAAACCGATTTTTATTTTAATAAAAGCATAATGTAGTATCATGACTTTTTTACGACAGCCAATACTAACTTTGCTTGGACACGTAGACCATGGAAAAACTACGTTGGCAGACTGGATAAGAAAAAGCAAGGTAACTCAAGGAGAAGCAGGAGGAATAACGCAAAAAATAAGTGCATCTGAAATAAACATTCAAGAATTGAGAAAGACCTGTGTTTTAGCATTAGAAAGAATGCGAGTTGACTTAAAAATTCCAGGATTACTTTTAGTGGATACGCCAGGACATGAAGATTTTACAAACCTAAGAAAAATAGGAGGAAGCCTGGCAGATATTGCAATACTTGTAATAGACTTGAACGCTGGAATTCAAAATCAGACTATTGAAGCTCTACAAATACTAAAAGAATACAAGACGCCATTCGTAATTGCATTAAACAAAATAGATTCAATTAAAGGATGGAAATCAGAAGAAATATGCTTAACTGACTTAATTGCAAAACAAAGACCCGAAGTACAAGAAGAATTAGACAAGAAAATATACGAGCTAGTAGGAAACATTTACCAATACGGATTCAACGCAGAAAAGTTTGATAGAATACAAAACTTTGGAAAGGAAGTCATCATCGTACCAGTAAGTGGAAAAACGGGAGAGGGAATAGCAGAGTTATTATTATATGTTGCAGGATTGTCTCAAAAATTCTTGGAAGAAAACTTGAAGCAAGAAGAAAACGCTCAACCAAGAATTTCAGTCTTAGAAGTGAAAGAAGAAACAGGTTTAGGAAAAGTAATTCATGGAATACTATATCAAGGAACAATCAAAACAGGAGATGAAATATTAGTTTCCACTCTAGACGGAATAAAAATAAATAAAGTCAAAAGCCTATGGAAAAAACAAAAAGAAGAAGAAATCAGACCCGCTTCAGCACTAATACTCTCTTGTGATGATGCTAAAAACGCAATTGCAGGAAGCAACATAATAGCAGTAAGAAATAAGGAGGAAGAAGAAAAAGAAGTACAAGAGTTAAATCAGGAATTAAAAAACATTTTCATTAATACTGAAAAAGAAGGAGTGTTGATCAAAACAGATTCATTAGGAAGCATTGAAGCCTTATCCAAGTTATTAGGAAAGCAAGAAATTCCAGTAAAAAGCGCAAGAATAGGTAAAGTAACTAAGAAAGACATAAGCGAGGCAACAGCAGTAAAAATCAATAATCCATTCCTAGGAGTAATATTAGCATTCAATACTGAAATAGAAAAAGATGCTGCAGAAGAAGCCAAAATAAATCAAATAAAAATATTTGATAGCAAAGTCATTTACAATTTAATTGAAGATTACAAGAATTGGAAAGAACAAATTATTAGTGAAGAAAGAAAAAACGCTTTCAAACAAATGCCATTACCCTGTAAAATACAATTCCTAAGAGGAGCAAGCTTCAGACAAAATAATCCTGCAGTAATAGGCGTAGAAGTTCTGGTAGGCCAACTAAGAAAAGGAATTAGTTTAATGAAGGAAGACGGAACAAAAATTGCGACAGTAAAAGAAATACAAAAAGACAAGGAAAAAATTGATTCAGCTAAAAAAGGAGAACAAGTGGCAATCTCTCTCGAAGGAATTACAATTGGAAGACAAATTAATGAAGGAGAAAATTATATTACAGACTTAACTCCAGAACAAATAAAACTACTAGAAGAAAAGTACTTGAAAAGCTTGAACGACGACGAGAAAATATTATTACAAGAAATCAAAAAACTAAGAGTTACAATAGTAATTTAATTATTTTATGATTTTCTCTTCTTCTTCTTTTAGATCTTTCATTAATTCTCTGGCTCCTACAACTTCGGGCATTACTACGTGCTTTGCTCCAGCTAATTTTAATTGTCTAATCATGCTTTCTTTTTCGCTTCTCGAGTATACTATCAGTTGAGGATTCAATTCTTTTGCAAGTAGTGTCAATAAAATATTCTTTTCTGTTTCCTGTAACACTGCAAAAACTCCACGAGCTTTAAGGATTCCAGCTTGCTTTAAAAGGTCTTCTTCCAAAGAATTTCCGAGCAATGCAACATATCCTTTTGATTGCATTAGATTTACTGCAGTAATGTCCTTGTCAATTACAACGAATTTCATGTTCTTTTCATTTAACATGTCTGCTAAATGCATTCCTACTCTTCCAGCTCCACAAATGATATAATGATTACTTAGATTATCTGCCTTCAACAATGTAAACACCTCTTTAAAATAATTTTCCAATTGTCCGTCTTTAATCAAGTCAAGAAAACTCCAGACTACAAACCATAAAATTACTCCACCGAACAATACTACTATAACTTCAAATACTTTAGTCAAACCAACAAAATATGGGTTTTGATGTAAAGTTACTGCATCAAAAAACAAGCCTGTAGCATCACTTAAGTTAACTCTAGCCAAAAGACTGAATCCAAGTATTCCAATAGTTAACAAACCCAAGAGCAATACTATGAAAATTTTCAGGCTAGTATAAACAGTATTAGTTTTCAAGTGATTCCATTTTATTAAGCCAGGCACGAAACTAATTAATCAAATAAGTCTTTAATACTTAAGGGTTAGAGCCCTAAAAAGGAAGAAAATGAATGTAAAAATAATTTTTACAGTAATCGTGTTAATTGGCATTATTGCTGCTACAACAGTAATTTTAGAACCGGGAAAAACGGCTAAAACTATGGTTCAAGGAAACGAATATGATATCCAAATAATAACCCTAAATTCAAAAGAAAGTATTGTAAGTATTAATGGAAATGAACTAAACTTAAAGGAAGGAATAAACACAATACAAATTAACGGAGAAAACCTTCAGGCTACATTACATATAGTTCAAAATACTGTCCAAATTGACTTAATGCCGATAAATGAAGAACAAGTAATGCAAACATTAAGCGAAACCATTGCAAAACTCCTTAAAGTCAATCAAAATAATGTTAAAACAATTAAGACAAGCAAAGGATATTCTTCAATATATTATAAGAAAAACTTTTACAAAACATTTATTAGAGAAAATTACTGCTTAATCAGATTTAATCAGAATTTAGCAATTACAACTGCTTGGTGCAAAACATGAACCTAAAATTGCAATTACTTGTATTGATCACGGTTGTAATAATTGCTAGTGCAGTAATAGTAGAAAATTCCATAAAAGAAAAAATCTTTAATGTACAAGTAGAATTTCAAAACGCAATTCCAAGAAGTATTAATTTTACTGCTTTTAACCAAGAAAATCAAAAAATCTACGAGCATAATGGAAATCAAACTTTCTTTACGATAAGAAGCAATGAGAATTCAATAAGAATAATCGTGACTAGTGATTACCAAAAACAAGCAAACATTGAAATAACACAACAAAATCAAACAATAACCCTAGAAAATAAACCGTATGATTACTTGATATTCATTCCGCAAGGAAACTATGATGCAGTGCAAAAAGAATTAACCGACTTTGAAAAACAAAAAATAAACGAAAATTACACGATAACTACAATCTTGTTAAGTCAAGATTATGCAAAGCAAATAAAAGAACAAATAAAAAACATGAAACCAAAATACGCTTTGATAATTGCAAGCGAAAAAACGATTCCACAACAACAAAAAACAAACCCATTGCAAAACGCTGCAGATGCACAAGAATTTCAAAGCATCATAAAAACAGACTGGATTACTTACTCTGATTCAGATTACGGAGTAATAGATGCTAAAAACGAATACACTCCAGAAACAATCATTGGAAGAATTCCTTTTGACAATGAAAGTGATATTGCTGCTTACCTTGAAAATTTAAAAAATCGAAAAAATAGTGTAACCGATGAAATAAAATCAGAAGATTTGAAAACATCATACTATTTCTTACCTGACACTAAAATCTCTCCTCCAATAGAATCCTACGATGATCAATTGAATAAAATAAATACATATGACAATCAAATTAGGCAATTATTTGACAATCAATTATTGTACATTACTCTACACGGAAATGAACCTCAAACTTTGCAACAATATTATATTGGAAAATCACCAGGAGACGGAAGCGAAGTAATAACCTTTGATTCAGAAAGCCTTCCGGAAAAAATTAATTCAATAATAATTACAGATGCCTGCTATTCAGGAAAACTAGACTGGCAAGAATCGCTTACAAAAGAAATGCTACTAAGAGGAAGTCCTGCTTTCTTAGGACCAACTACAAGCGCACTAGCAGAAGTAACCTTGAATTCAAATCAAACAATAGGAAGCGGTTCAAACAAACTACTACAAGAAATAAAGAAAAATATGGAAGCAGGCATGACAATAGGAGAAAGCTTGGATGCAGCAAGGAAAACTCTTGATTATACTAATGAAGTAAACCAGTTGACTAGCTTGCAATTCGCTATTTACGGAGATCCGTCAATCAAACTAACAAATTAATTAGCTAACTTCGTAATAGTTCAACGTGAAATTACAAAACGAAATATGGAAGCAATTTGGAATTGAAAAGCTTAATCCAATGCAGGAAAAAGCTGTAGCTGAAGGTTTGCTTGAAAAAGACAAGATTGTAGTAAGTTCTCCTACTGCATCAGGAAAAACTTTGCTAGCCAAAATAAAATTAAAACAAAAACTAGATGAAAAAGTTAAAACTGCTTACTTGGTCCCATTGAGAAGCTTGGCTTCAGAAAAATTCAGGGAATTCAAGAAAGACTTTCCAGACTACAAAGTAACATTAAGTTTAGGAGATTACGATTCTGATGAAAAAATTGAACAAGCTGACTTGTTAGTAACGACAATAGAAAAATTTGATTCAATATTAAGAAATTCAAAGCAAGCAGCAAACAAATACGGTTTCGTAGTAATAGATGAAGTGCATTTACTAGGCGAAGCAGAAAGAGGGGCAACACTAGAAATAATTTTGACTAAGTTGAAATTAGCTGACTGCAAATTCCTACTACTAAGTGCCACAATTCCTAATTCTAAAGAATTAAGTGAATGGATTAATGGAAAACTAATTCAAAGCGAATATAGGCCAGTTCCCTTGAAAAAAGGAGTATATTATGGAGAAAATATTATTTTTCCAGAAGACGACGATCTAATTCAAGCTGAAGATTTTCTGGATGTAGTCGAACAAGCAATAGACAAAGGAAGAAAACAAATTCTCATCTTTGTATCATCACGAAAAAATACGGAAACTACTGCAAGAGAACTATCAAAATTAACTGAAAAATACTTGACTCCAGAAGAAAAAAGAGAATTAAAAATAATCGGCGAAAAAATTGAAGCAGCACTCAGTCCTCCAACAATTCAATGTAAAAAC
>CABMDW010000070.1 GCA_902385045.1 uncultured archaeon
ATTAAGTTCTTAGATTCTCTTGGATTAAAGCGAGATAATCTCAGACTAAGACAACATGTAAAAAAAGAATTAAGTCATTATTCTTCAGAAACTTGGGATATTGAATTTGACTTTTCTTTTGGTTTTAAAGAGTTAATCGGCATAGCTGATCGTGGAACATTTGACTTGTCAAGGCACTTGAAAGAATCTACTGGGAAAGAAACAATTAACATTGATGGCAGGGAAGTTAAAATTAAAGTTGTAGAACCCGCTTTCGGATTAGATCGCTTGTTTTTAGCAGTATTAAATGATGCTTATTCTGAATTAGTAGAAGATGGTGAAACTAAGACCATCATGAAATTAAATGATAAAATTTCTCCAGTACAGTACTGTATTTTTCCTTTAATGAAAAAAGACGGTTTACCTGAAAAGGCATTAGAAATATTCAACGCTTTAAAGGTTAGAGGATTTAAGGTAGAATACGATGATGCAGGAAGCATTGGAAAACGATATGCTCGAGCAGATGAAGTGGGAATTTCCTATTGTATTACTATAGACTATGATTCGCTAGAAAAAAATGATTTCACTATTAGGTATAGGGATTCAAGAGAACAAAAAAGAATTAAAATTCAAGAGATAATTTAAGCTTTAGCTTACTAATTATTTTACTTATGGTAAAATGGATTATATTTGATGTTTTTTCTACTCTAGTTGAAAAAGATAAGGGATATACTACTTCTGAATTTCAAAGGCTAATCGGTGTAAAAGTAACTAAAGAGCAATTTTTAAGAGGATTTGAAGAAGCAGCCTGCACTAGAAATTTCAAAAATAACAAGGAAGCTGCTAGAGCAATATGTGATTATTTTCATTTATCTTGTAACGAACAAAAATTAAAAGAAATGAGTGCCTTTAGAGATCAAGGTGTTCTGAAGACAAAATTATATTCTGGTTATTCGAAACTTTTACCACTCTTAAAGAAAAAAGGTTTCAAGTTAGGTGTTTTAAGTAACACTACTCATTCTGAAATAAAGCCGGTTGAAAAACTCTATTCAAAATATTTTGATAATTTCTTCTATTCAAGTGATATTGGATTATTAAAACCTTTCATAGAAATTTACGAGTACGTTCTTGAAAAACTTAATGTAAAACCTGAAGAAATATTATTTATTGATGATAAGGAAGCTAATTTAGTAATTCCGAGACAACTAGGTTGGAAAACTTTTTACTTTAAGGGAAAAGTGACTGAACTAAATGCTTTTTTGAAAAAAGAAAAGCTAATTTAACGCACTTAGAATTTTTTTAACTACAGAATCTACTTTGCTATCTTCAACTAAAACTGCGGCTGCTGAAATATGTCCGCCTCCTCCAAAGCTTTTCATTATTTTTCCTAAGTCGATCGTGTTAGTTCTTTTTAGACTGTTGGCTCTTATTGAAATGGCAGTTTTATCTTCTTTCTTTTTTAGTAGGAAAGCATATTCAATTTCAGGATAAACTGCAAAAATTCTATTTGGAGAGTAACTTAATCCAGAATCTCTCAAATCACAATACAATACTCTTCCTTCAATGACACTTTTCTTTTTCAAATAAGCGTCACCTATTTTTAATTCTTCTAGTTTGTCGTTCATTCTTTGAAATATTATTGGATTTTCTTTTAAGCCTTTCATTCCTTTTTTCATTTCTTCAATTATTAGTTTTAGAAATGATTCGGGTTGATTAGAATCTAAAACATAATATAGTAAAACCCAATATTTAGGATTTCTTAATTCTTTCAAGGAGAAACTCGCAGTATCCGCTTTATTTACTTCACGAAGTATTTCTTCATCTTCATAATCTTTGTAATAGTCACATATTACTTGAGAAGCGCTTGGAGCATTTGCGTCAAATTTTCCTTCAAATTTTTCATTAATTTTTGAAGAAGCATGATGATCAAACCACATGCTGCACTTTTCATGATATGGCAAGTCTGCTATAATGAATTCTTTCGGAACATTTACGGTTCCATCGTTTATTTGATTAGGTTGTGCAAAGTAGATTTCATTGATCTTCACGTGTTTTTTAATGAAGTAAGCGGAAGCTACGCCATCCAAGTCAGTATGTGTTACTAAATCCATTTTTCAACTATAATTCATGGTTTTATAACTTTTAAATTACTGTTTTTTGAGTTGGATTAGTAAAATTGTTTTTTATTGGAAGTAATTTTAGAATTTCAATTGTAAAGAACAGTGCAGTCGACAACCCTAGAACCGTTATAAAGTCAGTGAAGGAAAGAGGCATGGTATGTAATGTTTGATTCATGAATGGAGAATAAATTGCTAGGAACATTAATCCAAGTGAAATTGATATTCCAATTAACAAATAATAATTATTTTTAAGACTTATTTCTAAAACGCTTTTATCTAAACTTCTGAAGGCGAATGCAGTAAACAAGTGACTTAGCACTATTACTGCAAATACTGCTGTTCTGATATAGTCCATATTGTTAAAACCATATTTTGCAATGAATCCAGTGTAAGTGAGCATTGCAATTAGCGTCGTAATTATTATTACTGGAATTATGAAGTATAGTGTTTCTTTTGTAACAATTTCCTTTGTTTTTTTCTTACTGCTAGTACTTTCTTTTTCTAATCCTAAATTTATTGTGCAAGCTCCGTCAGTAAGTAAATTCATGTATAGGATGACAATTGGTAGAACTGGAATCGGATAAGCTAGAAGCAAACTTGTGATTAAAAATAGCAAATGTCCTACATTACCAGATAATTGAAAATTAACTACTTTCTGAATATTTCTATGAATATTTCTTCCTTCTTCAATTCCAGCTATTATTGTAGCAAAATTATCATCAAGAATTACTGTCTTACTAGAGTCTTTAGCTACTTCTGTTCCTGAACCCATTGAAATTCCTACATTGCCTTTCTTCAATGCTAGAGCATCATTAACTCCGTCGCCAGTCATGGCAACAAATAGGTTATTTTGCTGAAGAGCTTCAATTATGCGGACTTTGTTTTGTGAAGTTGTTCTTGAAAAGACGCTAGTTTTCAAAACTAGATGTTTAAGTTCCTCATCCGTTATATCATCAAAATTGGAACCGTCAAAGACTTCTTCTTCTTTGCTTGCTATTCCCAGCTCCTTTGCTATAGCGTATGCAGTTATTTTGGAGTCTCCTGTAATCATTATTGTTTTTACTCCTAGATCTTTTGCCTGTTTAATTGATTCTTTGACTCCTGGTTTTGGAGGATCATACATGGCAACAAAACCGAGAAACGTTAAACCTCCTATTTTTTCACTCTGCCCTTCTTTTCTAGCAACTCCTATTACTCTCAAACCTTTTTGATTTAATTTTCTAGCTTCTTCTTTTATCGTTTTAATCGTATTTTCATCAAGTTTTTTGTTTAAATTTTCTTGTTTGTAATAGGAACATTTTTCTAGCGTTACTTCGAGAGCTCCCTTGAAGCAGGTAATAGTTTTATTTCTGAATTCATGATAAGTAACCATGTATTTGTTTTGAGAGTCGAATGGAATTTCTTTAATTTTCTTATATTTTAGATCTAATTCTTCTTTTGAAATCTTATTTTCCAAACCCCATCTTACTATTGCAGTTTCAGTGCCATCGCCGATTACGTTTCCAGTTTTTTTATCTAAGAAAGCAGTATTGCATAAAATTCCAGTTTCCAATAATAGAAGATTTGGTTTTTCTATTGCTTTCTTGAGCCTCTCGTTATCGTAATATTCTGTTATTGTCATTTTGTTTTCAGTTAGAGTTCCAGTTTTATCCGTACAAATAACATCTACGGATCCAATTGTTTGAACTGCATCAAGTTTTCTAATTAATGCTTTTCTTGAAGCCATTCTAAGCAATCCAAACGCTAAAACTGCTGTAACTGTAATCGGAAGTCCTTCAGGAACAGCAGAAACTGCTTGAGCTATAGCAAGTTTTAATACTTGATTCCAAGGTAACGTTAAAATTATTCTTGCTAAAAATAATACAAGTATTGCTGAAGCTAGTATTACATAAGTAAATTTTTTCATTAATTTTTTTATTTCTAAATTTAAAGGAATTTCTCCGTAATCTATCTCTTCTAATTGTTTTGCAGTTTTTCCTATTTCCGTGTTCATTCCTGTAGAGAATATTATCGCTTTACAGTTTCCAGTGATTACTATTGTTCCTCTGAATAAGCAATTTTTTAATTCGAAAATATTTTTTGGACTTTTAGGGGTTTTATTATTCTTGTTTATTTCAACACTTTCTCCAGTTAGAATGCTTTCATTTACTCGCAGGTTAACACTTTCTAGAATTAAACAATCTGCAGGAACTCTGTCTCCCGCTTCTAGAAAAATAACATCCCCTGGCACTAGATTTTCTGAGGATAATTTAATTTTTTCTTCATCACGGTAAACTGTAGCATAATATTCTGATAATTTTTTTAAAGCCTGAATTGCTTTTTCAGCACTATGTTCTTGCGTAGTTCCTATTAGTGCATTGACAAACAAGACTACGAGTATTACTGTCATGTCTACGACATCGCCGTTCCAAGCTGATAATACTGCTGCAAAAACTAGGAACCAAACAACGAAACTATTGAATTGATTAAAAAATATTTTGTAAATGCTTTGAATTTCTTTTTGTTTTAAAGAATTAGATCCATATTCTTCTAATCTAGCTGAAGCTTCTTGCCTGCTTAATCCATGCAAATCGGATTTTAAATCAGAAAAAATTTTACTTCCTTTAACAGAGTATTTGATTGCACTAGTCATTATAATTAAACTACTGTTTCAACATTTTAAAAACCGTTAAACTGCATACTTGGTTCGTGCTTTTTCTAATCCTTCTTCTGGACTTGAAACCAAGTTTTCAGAAGTTAGTTTTTTCATGATGTTAGAAGCAATTATTTTCTTTTTTATTGAAGCATTCTTTATTGCAATGTAAACTTCTCCACGTTTTTTGTGCTCTTCAACTATTCCATAAAGCATTGCCATTGCAGTAGAATCCATGTAATTTACTTGAACTAAATCTAGTACGAGTGCCGGAGTGTTTTTTTCTGGAGTTTCGCTAGAAATTTTCTCAAGTTCAAAAGCG
>CABMDW010000071.1 GCA_902385045.1 uncultured archaeon
AAAGAAACCCGAGATGAACCATCTAGTTTCAGTTATGAATGATGCTTATCCCAAAAGACTAATTGAGCCTACATCTACAGTTAATTCAATTTGTAATGAAGTTATGTATAATGTATTGATGCTTGAATTAGAAAACAGAGATAAGGAGATAAGATGGTGTTTTCTTCCATTAGACACAATGAAAGATGCCTAAAATTGAACATTTATTATTTAATTACATAATATAGCCAAATGGCACAGAGAGTATTTGAAGTTAGTTTGACAGTTAAAGACCCTATATCTATATGTCAAAATAAAGAAGTTAATGTGTTAAATAAAATTAAAGAAATCTATGAGCATCATT
This sequence comes from uncultured archaeon, assembly GCA_902385045.1. Lineage (GTDB taxonomy): Archaea > Micrarchaeota > Micrarchaeia > Norongarragalinales > CABMDW01 > CABMDW01. Next base: position 344 of record CABMDW010000071.1, read on the forward strand.
GTTTTCTCAAATGCTACATCAAAGAAGTTAAACAAATTCTACAAACATCTGATTGTAAGATTATATCTAACAATAACTTCGCTCATGGAGTTATCAACGTTAGATTTTTAGCTGATGTTATAGTCTTTCTAGGTGGGTCAATTGTAGCTAAGATGAAAACTATAAAGTATAAAGATATGTTGCTTGGTGTTTCTCCAGATGAAGTGGTTATCACCACATTTATAGACCAGAAAGAAACTGAAGCGTTAAAGTCAGATAAGTTTGTGCCAGTTAGATTAATTAGAACATTACATGCTCCATTTCAAACTAAGATTTCAGCTTATGGAAATCTTCTAATGTGTGATACATCGTTTAAAGTTTATATGTGTCAAAAGAACTTAAATGTATCACAAATGACTGGATGCCAGAGAGTGATACAAGAAATCAAAGATGAATTAGAAGTGAGAAAGAGCATACCTGATACTAAGCTCATGTTCTTTGAAAAAATGTTCTATGCTTATGCCAACAACAATGAAATGATGGAGGTTGGAGCTTGGAAGGGATTGAAGTTTGATACATCTAATTGTATAAACATTTTGGAGTTGTTTTCTAAGGATGATTTCAAGACGGTTGGATTTTGGGCTAGACCTTTATTCATTGCTAGAAGCTCACCTATGATTGTATCTTTACCTAATAGCGAAAATTACATTGAAGAACCAGCAAATGTTATATTTGAGAATTTCTTGTTAGACATACTTTATTGGATTAAAGCAATTAATCAAATGACTGAAGCTTATTCTGAAAGTGAGATATCTAGTCAAACTGATGTTTGGAGAATTATCAAGTCAAAACAAATTAAACGGTAATACATGATTAGTATAGAATTAAGATGGATGAACATAAACCAACAGAAGAAGAGATGGTTATATTTATATCTGAGCATGAGTATGCTATAAATAAAAGGCAAGGTGAGATGATTAGAGATGCTATAATTGAAAATGGACAACAAGATTTAATCAAAGAAGATTTAACAAAGGGAATTACCATCAATTTAACTAAATGTCTTCAAGTTAATGCTGGTTTAATTAGATATATTTACACGATGATTAAAGCTGATATGAAATGAGACTATTATTTTTTATATATACTAAAAATGTCAAGCAACATAGCAGACTTGCTTAGTAAATATCAACTAGATGATAAGACAATTGGTGGGGTTGAATTATCTGAAACTGGAAAGGATTTATCTCAGATGGTATCAAATTATAAAAAGCAATTAACAGCTGTATCTGGAGCTTATGAAAGTGATAGTAGTGAAGATGAGCAAAGCATCAAAGCTGATGACGAGGTTAGAGAAGCACCAGCTGTTGATGAGGAAAAAGCTAAATCAGTTATGACTGATATTTCTGGTAAGTTTTCCTCTAAATCTACATCAATCATTGAACCAGAAGCCGAATCAAATGCCGACAATGCCGAAACACAATCTGATTCGAACCTTCCAATCTATAGTAAGTTAATTGAAAAAATTCATAAGTATCACACAACAGGTAAGATTGACAAGCTAAAGCAAATTAAAGAGAAGTTAGAACCAAAGAAGGGCGAATCCGAGCAAATTAAGAAGGTAGTTGAATTGATTGATAGCATGTTAAAGACAAGTGGTGGAAGCAAATACAAGAAGGTTATGATTTATAGAGATACAATCTCTGAGTATAACAAGTTGTTAAAAGATGGAGATAATCTAACCGCAATTAAGGCACTTTTAAAGAAGATTTTACACGCAATTAGCATTCAAAGAGTTGATAATGAACAACAATTTATGAACTTAGCTTCTACAATTGAATTATACATTCAAGCAAAGTCTGATGAGAAAAGAAGAAGCAAGTCAAAGGGAGGAAAGGAACCTAAAACGAAAGCTACTTTTAAATTAAATGATTTCTTACAGTAAATATAAACATTGTGATGGAACCAGTTAGAACTGAAGTAGCTGAAGTTTGTGTTGGAAGTGATAAGATTTCAACGAGACGAAATGTCTCAGCTGATGAGATTGTCGGTGAAGCAATTGCTATCTACAATGAAGCAAGAGCTGTTAATCCATTAGATAAGACAGCAGTTGATAACGCTTACAATCGCCTAAAGGATAAGTATAAGGATTTTGCTTATACATATCCAATTGTCCTTCATTGGATTATCACGACGAGACAATTTCATCCAGAACCATTTAGACGGTTTGTTCTCTATTATGCTAAGCTCATGTTTAAGAATCGAGAAGAATCAATCAAGGCACAGATTAAGTATATTATCTTTTTCTATCAATTTATCCATCCAGAAGCTGATAGAAAGACACTGAAGAAGATGAAGAAGGAATATGTAGATGCTTATCTAGAGACACATAAAAAGTTTATGAGCGAATATGAAAGTATCAAGGATGAATTAAAGAAGGTTGAAGAAAATAATGATAAAAACAGAAGGGATGAAATATATAATTATCTGAAGGGACGGAATTAATCTAGTTGTTTAACTCATCCACAAGTTCCTTCATTGGTAAATTGGTCATCTTCTTTGGCTTTGTTGTTTTTTTATGTTGTTTGGGTTGCTCTTCTGGCTCATCTTCGGATTCATCATCATCCTTTGGACGTCTAGGCTTTAGTGTTGATGGCTTTTTAAACCAAAGAACAATTACAATGATAATTAGGATAATGATTAGAGTGATGTAAATGTAATCCTTTAACTCCATAGTCAAATATAATAAAAAAATATCATTCATTCAAATAAAACGATAACGTATTTACTGTGCCCCAATCTGCTCAAGAGGGGTCTCAGCAGACTGAACGACCACAGGTGATGAAGCATCCATATCCTTGAGAACTTGGTCTTTAATTTGATTAAGATTCTGATACATAACTCTGTCCATATAGTTAATACCACGAGGTAAGAAACCCATATTCATGAGAGAATAAGCCTGCGCCGCCGCATCATAGTCCCACTTGCTAGACATCTTCTTGAGAGTTCCATCGGGATTAATAGTAGCTGTCATGTTTCCACAATTCAATCCAGCATCAACCGAATCGGTGCCCCAGCGAGTAAGGACAGCCTGCCGTTCAGGTGTAATAGGCATTCCACCTACAGCAGTGCTACGGTTCAGGAGAAATCTACTGTCCTTTTTTTTTGACTCGTCGCACGGGATAAATGCGCGAGACACACGAAGCGAAGGGGTATCAACTGCGCTAACACCCTCTAAGCCAGGGCTTCCAAGAGCGGTAGCGAAAGCGGCGGT
>CABMDW010000072.1 GCA_902385045.1 uncultured archaeon
GCCGCAAGACAGGATTACACTATTGAAGAGTTTAACTGAAAAAGACAAGCTCAAAATAACCGACTTTCTCAAGAGAAAGAACAGGAAAATACTGATCGTCTTAATGGAAGACAATATTGCTAGAATATTTGAATGGAATGGAAGAAATTACAAGGAAAAAGCAGTGGTTGAAAACACTGCTTCCAAGAGAAATGTTAAAGAATTTGAGAAGAGGGAAAAAGATTTTTACGAGCAAATCAAGAGAATAATTGAAGAAAGCCAGAAAGAAAAAACAGTTATTTCAGGACCGGGATTTTGGGGTAAAAACTTTTACGAGAAATTCTATAAAGGAAAAGCATACTATTTACCGTCTTCGAGTTCTGAAAAAAGTGCTGTAAGAGAATTAATTCAATCAAAAGAATTCTCGGAATTGTTAAAGCAAGAAAAAGAAGCAAGGGATTATGAAAAGTTTAATGAATTCTTGAAGCATTTAGGAAAAGAAGATAAGGCAATATGCTATGGTTTGAAAGAAATAGAAGAGTATGCTGACAAAAACAATTTGGAAACTGTTTTGGCGTTAGAAGGAGTAGTTGAAGGCATGAAAGAAGAATTATTACAGAAACTTTCCAGTCAATGCGAGTTGTCAATAATACTTGAAGATTCTGAATTAGGAAGAGAATTGAATTCGTTTAAAATAATTGGTTTGAAAAAATATGTTGACAGATGAAATACTAATAAAATACCCGTTCTTGCCGGGATTAAAGGAGAAAGTAAAAAATTACAAGCTGGAATTTACTCCAGAAAAAATTCAGGAAGCGGGAGCAACTGCCTTGAAATTAAAGGAAGAGTATGAAACCAAGAAAAGCATTCCAATTAATTTTGAGACGTTAGAAAAAGCTGCTGAACAGACGATATTGCTTAAAATGATTTTTCAAAACATTACTTACGTAGCTCCAAAAATAATTTCTACTCACTACATTAATGAAATGCGAAAAGAAAATGAAAAAGATGTTGATGAAATATTCAGTGAAGTATTAGGAAACAATTTGTTTAACATAATAGAAGAAACTAACGTGAGCTTGTACGAATTAAATTTTGAAAAAGGAAAAATTGAAACAAAATTGGAAGGCAAGAAAAACTTGATTGAAGAATTTATTAAACAATATTATTATGCGACGACAAGAACTCCTGAAGAAATTAAGGAGGAAGTCAAAAAGCAAGCTGAAAAACTAATTCCGTTGCCAGGAAGCCTGAGCACCGTAAATTATAGTGGAATCACGGATCACTTGAACCACCAGTGCATCAAAAAAATTATTGAAGGATTGCCTGAAGGAAAAAGATACTACGGATGTTATGCTTTGAGCATTGCATGTTTTGCAGACCAGTTGACTTTAGATCAGGCAATGCAAGTCATAAGAGATTACGTGAAAAAATGCAGTGGAACGGCAGAGTACAGTGAAAAGGAGGCCATGGCTACTTTAAACTGGGTTTACAAGAAAGGAGTTACGAGACTTCCTTGCAACATGCTGTACGCTCAAGGAGTGGTCACTGAAAAATGCAGTAACATGAGAAAGTGAAGAAATGATAATTCAAGTATTGAAAGAATATTATAAGACGTTCAAGCCGAGGATAAAAGCTATAGGTGAAAGGGAATTCGGTTTTGGATTTGAAAAAAAAATTGATTACAGGCATTATTCTTTTGGAAGCGAAGAGAGGTTAAGGGAATTCTTGGAATTAAAAAATCCGAAGTACGCTAGTTATTCTGCAGCGTACTACGTGGCTCCGGAAGCAAAGCCTGTTGAAGCGAAAACTTACAAGAAAAGCGAATTGATTTTTGACATTGACACTAAATATGAAGCGATAGACGGAAAGCATGAAGAAGAAGCTCAGACTACTTACCACAATAATTGGTATTGCGAATACTGTATAAAGAAAAATGCAAGAGAATTTACTAGGTTAATAGAAGAATTCTTGGAAAAAGACTTTGGATTTTCTGAAAATGATGTTACAGTAAATTATTCTGGAAGCAAGGGCTTTCATTGTCACGTGGAAAATGAAATGGTAGACCAATTAAGTCCTAATGCAAGAAGAAAAATAGTTGAATACGTGAACGGCAGCAATTTAGATGGAATGATTAAAACTATTGATGAAAATTCAAAGGCGGATAATTATTGGAAAAAACAATTCAAGCAAAAACTAATGGAATGCTGTGAAAATCAGGAAGTTTCTGAAAAAATACTTGGAAAAAAACTAACTGAAAACTTGGTCATTGAAAAAGAAAATATAATGAATTCCATAAACGGAGGAGATTATAAGATTGATGATAAGATTAAGGAAAAAATAATTGAAGCAATAAAAGACAAGGCCATTACTGTTGACGCTCAAGTCACTATTGACAAGTCAAGATTGATTAGAATTCCTGATTCAATTCATGGAGACACGGGATTAATTGCTAAAACCATTCAAAAACAAGACTTGAACAATTTTAATCCAGGAAAAGATGCGAATTTTCTTAAAGGAGAATGCGCTATTAATATTACTGAAAAAACTAGTATTACTTTTGCAGAAAATAATTATGAACTAAATATAGGCAATAATGATGTTCCAAAAGGACTGGCATTGTTGCTTGAATTAAACGGAAAGGGAGTAATAGAAAATGGTTGATTTTGAAGAATTAAGGAAAATAAAGTTTAACGAACTAAAAACACAGAAGTTGACTAAAGTATACGATGATTTTTACTCTAAAATACAGGAAGAAAGCGAAAATTATTCTGACGAGCGGGTTAAAATCAATTATTTGAACAATTATGAGGACACTAAAACCATTAGATTGCTTAAAATTTTGACTATGACAGTACGAAAAAACCCTGACTTTGACAGCATGACTCCAGAAGAAAAAGAATTATACGAAAAAGTAAGCAAAAACTTGGAAGAATTCCAGCCCAGAAAACAATTAAAAACAACGAAAACCAATAAAATTAGAGTCTTAATAGATATTCCCGTATTCCGAGGTTTAGACGGAAACGAATACGGTCCCTTCGACAAAGGCCAAGAAATTGAATTGCCTTCAAACGAAAAACAATTATTACTAGTAAGAAACGCTGCACAAGCGTTAGACTAAAGAAATTAGAGGTTAAAGAAAATGAACGTTCCAAAAGAACTTAATGGTTATTGCCCAACATGCAAGAAGCACACTAAACAAAAAGTAAAAGTAAGCACAAGCAAATTCAAGCCAGGAAGAACACTAGCCTGGGGTACAAGAAAATACAATAGAAAATTACTAGGATACCACGGAAAAGTCAAAGGTAAAGCCAAAGTAAAGAAGCAAGGAATCAGAAACAAAGTAATGCTAGAATGCTTGACCTGCCACAAGAAACACGAAAGAGTAGTTTCTTCAAGAATGAAAAAGAAGGCAGAAACACAAAAGTAAAATTAACGATAAAAAGAGTGAGAAATTAAAATGGTAGACAAAATTTTTGGTTCAATGGGAGACTTGAAAGAAGGAAAATTCGTTATAATCGACGACTTACCTTGCAAAGTAGTCTCAATAGCTAAAAGCAAGCCAGGAAAACACGGGGCAGCCAAAATGAGAATAGAAGCCATTGACTTATTCAACGGAACCAAACACACGTTAATGAAAGGAAGCGACGCTGACTGTGAAATTCCAATCATTGAAAGAAAAAGAGCTCAAATTGTAACGGTCACCGGAAACTCAGCACAACTAATGGACATGACTTCATACGAAACATTCGAAGTAACCATTCCAGAAGAAATGAAAGCAAGCGTACAACCAGGAATGGAAATGCAATACATGGAAGTAATGGGCAAAAGAATCTTGATGAGAGCCTACGAAACAGAATAATTTTTAGCCATGACTGAAGAACAATCTCAAGAAATTGAGATAACAGATTTTGCCAAAATAGAATTAAGAATAGGACTAATTGAAAACGCTGAAAAGCTAGATTCAAGCAAAAAATTGTTGAAACTAACAGTAGACTTTGGAGAAAAAGGCAAAAGAACTATCTTCTCAGGAATAGCAGAATATTATACTCCAGAACAAATTATAGGAAAAAAAGTTGCATTCCTATTCAACATTAAACCAAGAACAATGAGCGTGGGAACAAGTCAAGGAATGATTCTAATGGCTGAAGACTCTACGACTAAAGCATTTAGTTTAGTGATTCCAGAAAAAGACTTGCCACAAGGATCAAAACTCTCCTAATTAATTATTTCTTTGGTAATTGAGCCCACATTCCCCAAGAGTTTACATTATTTTTCATAATCCATTTTACGCCAGGAAAACAACATAAACGTCTTTTTCCAGATGAAAGCATGCTGCGAGCTTTTTCAATTCTGCGTTCGCGTGTTTCAAGTACTTTAGTTGAAGTTATTGAAAAAATCCAGTCTCGCCGCGCCATCGGAGTAATACTCTTCCAACCTTTTTCTGCTGAAGGAGTTTTTGCAAGAACTTTGCTTAAGTCTGAAGGAGTTCTAAGTTCTGGTTCTTCTCCCACACGCGTAATTTCTATGGTTACTATTTCTCCAGTTTTTAATTTTAAGGCCTCTTGCATTGCCTTGTTAACTTTAAGACAATAATTTTTTTCATTTAATTCTAAGGCAGCACGAAAAGGTAAACTATCAATCATTCCTTCAATCATGATTTTATTCTCTGATAGAAACTTTTTACTAACATTCTTAGGAAAAACAAGAAGAGAATTAATCAATTTAGTTTTAAACTGAATCGTAGATTTCATAAGAAAAATTAAACAATTAAACTACTTTAAAGTTATCTTAAGAATTGAGAAGAGTATTAAATTAATGACTTATCAAATAAGGTAAATAGTAAATTAATATTAGAAATAAAATAAGTAAAACAGTAAGTATTTCTAAAATCCAAACTAAACTCATAAAAACCTGTAATTCAATCATTAATTATGGTAGATCC
>CABMDW010000073.1 GCA_902385045.1 uncultured archaeon
ACCCTTTCCACCGGATTGAGCGTCCGTTGAATCAGCTGTAGAAGATGCTAGATATTGGATAGTTTGAGGCTTTTCTTGCGGAATGAAGTAAGTTAAAGGCACCCATTGTCCCTTACAAAGAATTGTAATTGGCACATAACGAACTGGCATCTTAGAGTTCTTAGATGTCCTGTTCTTGCCCCAATTAACAGAAATTACATTCTTATACCACGTCTTGCCTCCCTTTTCCTTAGCTTGCTTTAAGATGTTGAGCACTTCATCAGTCGTTGGTGGCTGGGTATTGTTATTTTCCATGTTTAGTATGTATTACCGAGATTATATTATCTATCTTTTATACATTCAATTTTATTTTACCCAGCCAACATTTGAAATTTAAGACAAGTATAAAAAAAGTTAATGTTAGAATGATGCTAACCAATTGATTTAAACGGAATGTATTGTGGAGATAGAAACTGAACACGACCTGGAGTTCCAATTACTTCAACTGAATGATATGGGTGTGAATAATTATAATCAGCCATACATCTGAGGTTAGCTCTACTTAAAGCGCAAAATACACTAGCAATAATGATAATTAGAACAATTATCAAAATGACAATTATAATGGCGTTCATTGTTTATATTATTCGTTTTTATTTGGTAATGTAAAATCATCAGGTTCAACATAGCCATCTAAAACAGAAAGAAAATTAGGAACAATCTTACATGTAATCAATGTGGTCTTCTTTCCATTATCATCTTTAACTTTAACATTTTTCAGTCTGAATTGGTCGCATACCATATATTTAGGTTTGATAGTTGTAGCTCCAGCTTTAGTTGCTAACCCAATATCAGTTTGAGAAAACCAAAGCTCATTTGCTATTTGAATTTGTCTTCCGTATCTGTTATGATACTTTCCAGTTTTGTCTTCTAGTTTAATTAAGTTTAATCTATAGCCATCATAGATACATCGTTTAAGATTTGTTATGATGCTTAGAATGTTTGTTTGTGAAGCTATATCTAATGACTTATCATGATTTTCTAGAGGGTCTAATCCAGCTTGTATAACCTGTATCATAATTTCATCTCTAACCTTGATAAATTCGGTAATCCAGTTTAAATTGATAGAATGCTCATTACATATATCAATCAAACTTCCATTTGGTTTTTGAAGACATAAATGTTTAAAGATGTTAAATACAAAGATACATTCTAAAAGTTGGTCGCAGAAAATCATTCTCAAGATGAAGATATAGTATGGGTCTATACTAGTTGATGTATGAAATATAGCTGGCATACCACTGTAAATTAAAGTTATGAATGCTACTGGGTCATCAGTAAAGCTAAAGGTCTTCATGTGTGTCATTGCTAGCATTGTTATCAAATCTTGAATTGAAGCTCCCCAGATGTATCCAGCTAAAAGCATCCTAGATTGTTCTAAAGATAATCGGTTTAACTTACAAGCAATTTTACCCATTGAAGTTAAATGTAATGTATCTCTAGAGATAAAACCTAGAACAACTGCTTTTTCTAAAGTAGCAATTAAACTGTCTGCTGTTGGCGGGTCAATTAAGTTAATCCTATCAACTCTAAATTCATCTTGCTGTTCTTTATAAAGTTCTAAAAGTGTTCCGCCGTTATTTTCATATAAGATATCTGGAAGCTGTTGTTGTGGTAGAAGGTCATATGTTTCTTTTGTATAAGTTGGATAAAAGAACCCAGCAAACTTTCTGCCAATTCTACCCTTTCTCTGCTCAACCCTACTTTTAGGCGCTGGTTTATTCATCAAACTACTGATATTCTCAATTGGATAGAATTCAGCTCTTCGTTCCCATCCAGAATCAATAACATAAAGTAATGTATCAACCGTAATTCCAGTTTCCATGACAACGTTAGCTAAAATGATACGTCGTTCAACACTAACCTTTTGTCCATCATTATCATATTTATACCAATGGCCATAAGGTCTCTTTAACATCTGATAACTCCAATTATCAGTCCTAACACTCTCACGTTCTATACTTATAACTACACTATCTGGATTTAGAGTTGTTGAATTTATCTTACCTTCAACTATCTTCATTTCGGACAATGATGGTAAAAATGCTAGAATGTCTGATTGCCCTGACTTTCCAACTTTTAAATGTGGTATGATATTAGATATAGCAGTTGTAAAATTGTTTGTATCTCTTTTAGCCCAAACAATTGATTTCTCAAATGAACTACCTATAACTCTGATTACATTCTCCTTGGGTAAATTAAAATATAGACGATAGAGTTCTGTATCAATCGTAGCAGAAGCTAGGACTAACATTGGTAGTTCCTTGTTTCCGATGTTTCTATTATAGAAGTTTTTCAGTTTCATTAATGTCATATCTGCTTCTACTGAACGTTCATGCGCTTCATCTATAACGATATATTGATACCTTGCCATGATTTCCGAATCTTTCCATGTATTTAGTTGAGCTTGAAGGATACCAATTGTCATAAAGATGATACCGTGTTTTGGTAAGTTTTTAAGGACTGATGTTTGATAACCAACATTTTGACCTAGAATGATATCTTTGTTCCATGGAGACTTTTTGAAGTCTATTTCGATAGCATTTTCTTTAGCTGTCAAAATTCTAGGCTCCGTTAAGACGACATCTTTACCTCTATATACGTTTTCTTTGCCTTTTAGAGAGTAAAATAGATTAACTGGTAAAACTGTAGATTTACCTGAGGCTGTTTCGGAATTTAGTATAAATACGCGATTTTTCATCTGGGGATGTGTTTCTTGTAAATTAAATTTGAACGTTTTAAGAATATAATCAATTGGACGTTCATTTACATTACTACCAACTGCTTGAATTTTACCTGGAACAAGCAAAGTGGGCTTACTCATCGCAAATAAATAATCTATATATACAGCATAAAAAATGGCACTTTCACCTTACATTCAGTTGATGTTCTGGACATTGACAGCGTTCCATCTTTACACGACAGCGCAGACCCAAGATAAGGGTTCTGCTACTACTGCTTGGACATGGAGAGTTTTTAGAGAGATGTATGGAAATAAGTATTCAAATTGCTCTTCTCCGTCAGTTCCTAGTGTTATGTTGGGAGGACCCGACCATTGTGGAGATAGTTTCACATCAGTTCTTGATGAAGTTGTTCATAAGCAAACTCCATGTGTTGTTAATTTCTGTAATGACTTTATTGAGTTCTATGGATTGCTGAAAGTGTAGTTCAAAGTGAAAGATGCTTTTTGAAGTCTGATTTAATTTTAGAGACTTCCAAAGTTGTTTTAACTAAACTATGTGGAATTATACACTTAGATAAAGCATGATATAAAAGTATATCCATGATACTTGTCTTACCTAATTTGTTTGTAAATCTTTCAATCAATGCGTCTTTAGCTAGACTTGCTACTTTTTTATTTCTCTCCTTCTGGAAGTAAAGCTTTCCATTGGTTACCATGACTTTCATTCCTTTAAGCTTTGAAATGATAAATTGTTTTAAGAGAAATGACATCATAGGAGATGTATCAATCTCAGTTAAAACATCTGAAATTTTAACATCTGACTTAATTGGCTCTCTCTTCTTTCCCTTATCACTAACCTGAGTTATAACTAACTTCCCGTTTATAACTTCAGCTATTTCATTAACCTTTTCTTGGGTTGCGGACATCTGACCTAAAAATAGAACATCAACTGATGAAAGTTTCTTGTTAATTTCATTCACCGCAAAATTAAAGTAATCTCTATCTGCCTTAACATCTAATCTCTTACATAGCTCAGAGTATATAGAGAAAATGGACGAAGGTTTCATGGACTTGAGAACGATACTGGCACACTTTCTACAACTCGTCAGTGTCTTTTGACAAACGGTGCTAATTAAGAAACTATTGGGGAACGCACGACAACAAACAGATGAAACTTTATTCTTTGATGCGATGATTGGATTACCCTCTAAATTATCTTGAGCTGATAGAAACATAGAATAACAAACAAGTGTTTCATCTAAATGTGCGTAATCCATCGGAGCAACTCCTTTATGAAGCCCATGTATAATCCATTGGTTAGTCTGAATTGGGACTTCTATAGATACAACTGCGTTAGTTGTCTTTGGAACTTTCAAGACAGTTAAATCAATGTTAGATTTCTTAGATGTTAGCTTG
>CABMDW010000074.1 GCA_902385045.1 uncultured archaeon
AGATTTGAAACCAACTTTCTGTTTCAAAGAATCCAACTCCTGCGCATCCTTCGCATATAGTTCACTTACTACTTGGCCATCCTTAACCAAATATTGTGAACCTTCAAAGAAGACTTTCATCAAACCTTCTTCGTGTGGAACCAATCTTGTTTTCACCACCGAACCACCTCAACCCGTTACACATTAAAAAAAATGAATATATATGGATTACACTATTCAGAGAAAACCTTAATTTCCTGAGAAGTATTAAAAAACCTTAAAGGTGTTATAAATTAGAAAAACATGACTTTATTCGAAAGAGAAGAAAAAAGCATTCTACTTAAGCCAGGATTTCTAGAGCCAGACTTTGTTCCAGATAAAATGTTATTCAGGTAAAAGGAAGAAAAAATAATTTCACAAGAAATAATGAAATTAATTGATGGAAGACTTCATGAAAATTTTGTCATCTATGGGAATTCAGGAATAGGAAAAACCGCTACAATAAAATATGTTTTAAGAGAACTAGAAAATTTTACTAGCAAAGTAAAACCTTGTTACATTAATTGCTGGAGCATAAGCACCAAGAATGGAGTTTACTCGAAAATACTTGAAACTTTAGGCTATTACACAATAAAAGGAGTTTATACTGATGAATTAAAAGAAAAAATAATTCCATTATTAGAAAAAACTAAATTAATATTAGTTTTAGATGATTTCAATGGATTAATAGTAAAAAAACAAGAGGATCTGATAACAGAATTAAACAAAATACCGGAATTTGATAAAAACATTATGAAAATAATGACTACTAATGACATTGAATTCGTGAAAAAAAAGAAAATACTAAAATATTCATTTACAAGATTACAGGAATTAGAATTCAAAAATTACACTACTGAAGAAATAATAGAAATATTAAAATTAAGATGCAATTTAAGCTTAGAAAAAAACTCTTGGAATCATGACTTATTGCAAAAAATTGCTTTGAAAACGCAAGAAAAAAGCGGCAATCTAAGAATAGCCTTTGAATTATTAATGAAAAGTGCTAGAATTGCAGATTATAGAAATTCAAGCAAAATAGAAAATAAAGATCTTGAAAAAGCAATTAAAACAATGCCGTATTTCTCAAATAATGAAGAAAATAATTTTGAACTGGAATCTTTTGAAGTAAAAAATAAGATAATTTCTGAAGACGAAATGAAAATAATTGACTTGCTTAAAAAAGGAAAGAAAAGTACTAGATCGTTATATGAAGAATTTACTCCAATAAAAGATATTTCAAAAAGACAATTCAATAATTATTTAAAAGTACTTGAAGCTAAAAAATTAATTAAAAGCACTACAATAAAAGAAGACTCGAACTTACCGGAAAAAGAATATGAAATAATCTAAGGGATAAAAATGTTTGAATTCGTTACACAATTATACGACGTAAATAACCTAATTCTCTGGGGAGGCTACCTAATAATAGCGATAATAATATTTTCAGAAACGGGTTTACTAATCGGATTCTTCCTTCCTGGAGATTCATTATTAGTAACAGCCGGATTGTTTGCTGCAAAAGGAGACCTTAACATAATATTATTGAATTTAATATTGATTCCAGCAGCAGTAATAGGAGATGCGTTAAACTATAGATTTGGATTCAAAGTAGGTGGAGCCTTATTCAAACGAGAAGATTCTAGATTCTTCAAGAAAAAACACGTTATAAAAGCAAAAAACTTTTACGAAAAACACGGAGGAAAAACAATAATTATAGCAAGATTTGTACCAGTAGTAAGAACATTTGCTCCAATGGTAGCCGGAATAGCTGAAATGAAATACAGAAAATTCTTTTTATTCAATGTTATTGGAGCAACACTATGGATTATAACAATGACAATGGCAGGCTATTTACTAGGATCACTAATACCTAACATTGATAAGAATATCACATATGTCGCACTAGCAGTAATCGTAATATCATTCATACCACTAATAGTAGAATATTTTAGACATAGAAAAAAGAAAAATGAAATTAAAAATTAATAATGGACTCGGCGGGATTTGAACCCACAACCACTCGCATGCCATGCGAGCATTCTACCGTTGAACTACGAGCCCATCAAATAAACTATATAACATAATAATTTGGCAAAAGTGAAATTAAAACCCTTTTACTTGTTTTCAGAATTAGATTTTAACACGCCAGAAATCTTACTAACAAGTTGAGTTAACTCGCTTGGAAAATAAATCTTACTAGCCCTACCTTCAGCCATGCTTTTCATAGTCTCCAAATATAAGAAAGTCAATGTCTTATCATCCAATTTACTTGCAATTTCATTCAAAACTTCTAAATTTACTTGTTTAGTTCTAGCTTGAATTTCTAAAGTTAACTTCTTTTCTGCAGCTTCCCTCTTATTTTTCAAAGCTTCAATCAATGAAGCTGGAGGAATTATTTGACTTACTTCGACTTTTTCTACTTTTAGTCCCCAATCCTTAGAAACGTTTTCAACTTCAGTCTTCAACTGCTTGTTAATGCTTTCAACACTAGCATTCAATTCTTCAAAAGATAATTCAGCAATAATCTTTCGTAAACTAGAAGAAATTGTCGCAGTAATAGCAGTCTTGTAATCTTTTACATGAATCAATGCATTACGAGCGTCAATCACTTTAACTTGATAAATGCAACCAACTTTAGCAAAAAGACTATCCTTAGTAAGATAATCAACTGGATGGACTTCAATGACCTGACTTCTCATATCGATTACAATTAATTCATCAAATCTAGGGTAATACCAGTAAATTCCTGGTTTTTTAGTAGTGAAATACCTTCCAAATCTAAAGATAACTACATTTTCATGATCATGAATTTGACCATAAGTAGGAAGAAAACCTAAGAACAATGCTATTGCATTAATTCCGAGAACAATTGCTAGAAAAAGAGAATTAAATAAAAAGAAAGAGCCTACTGCTAATCCTAAAATAACTAATGAGCCTAAGCGTGAAAATTCCTCTCCAGATTGCATGAAAAAAATATAAAAAAAGAAGTATTAAAAACTATTGAGTGGTAACAATCCAGTAAATTCATCCGTTTGATGCAATGCACTGTGAGAATGAAGATAACCCAAGTGGAGTGTAAACGCAAAGATTACTATCAAAATCATAGTAACAATCGTTTCCACTTACTCCTTTATTCCAATTAACCTGTGCTAGAATGGCACATCTAGAGTAACAGGCTGCTGCAGGATTATAAGTTCCTTTAACTGCATAACTTGGTAATTTAATGACAGGACTACCTGAAGCAGTTTTCGAAATAACAGCAGGAATTAATGGAGTCACTTTAATCACTATAGGTTTTGATGGAACATTAATTGAAACAGGCCTAATAGCAGTAATAGTAGGTATTGAAATAGGAACTGCAATAGGTTTTGTAGGAGTAATGGTTGGAGAAGGAGTTACAGGTTTAGTTTCAGGTTTTGGAGTAGGACTTGGATTATTGGCTTCTGGTTGAATTTTACCACAGCCAAAATCTATTGGTAAAACTTTATTTATATTACAAAATACTCTTCCTTGTGAAGCGTAACTTTTGTCAAGACTAAAACTTACTGTTTCACCATCACTTAAAGTAATTGGAGCAGTACTTGGATGATTCCAAACAGGTTGTTTAGGATAATCGCCACCATTTGTACCGTTGGCTTCGTCAAGAGCAACTTCTTTATTATACCACGCCAGTTGTTGAAGATAAGACTTTAGATAAGGAGCATATTGGAAATCGAGTTGCGCATAAGGGAAAGATGGAACATTTGCAAAGTCGTCAGTAAATTCAACTGGATGTCCTGAAGTTGAATATTCTGGACTAGGGCAATTTGGAAGACAAATTACTTTAATAGACTGTTGAGCAGTATAACCCAATTGTCCCGGATGGCTTAAGTCATGAGCATCAGCAAGAGTAGAACCATTGCCAATATTTGCTCCTCTCCATGGGAAGCATACATGATTATTATTGTCACAAATTTGGATTTCACAAGCCCCTTGACCATTAACTGGAAGATAATTAAGTTGCATTTCAAAATCAGTGCAGGCACTTGCACCTGAATCGTTCATTACTACTGAAGGAGGATAAGGAGTAGGTTGAGGACCATTACCAGTTCCGTCTAAAGCGAATAAACCTTGAATTGTTGATGGCCCATCATAAGGAGTAACAGATACTTCAATAGCAGCAATAAATCCAGTCAAAAATAAACAAGCTGTGAAAATCTTTAATAATGAGGAAAATTTCATGTCTTCATTACTTCTTTGTGATTTAAAATCGTTTTCTTGTATTTAAAGGTAAATTACTTTTTAAGTTTCCAGCTTTCAACTATTCCATTCCATTCTCTTCCAATGTGTTGAAATGCTTCACCGAATTTGGTTGAAATTTTTAAAATCATTCTGTGTTTCTTGTCTTGATTAGTCTGTCCTGAAGGATTTTGTCTTTCTCTAGTCAACATTCCTACCCTAATTAGTTTAGGAATAACCAAATTTCTTAGGGTTGAATTTGGAATATTATTCTTAGTAGCCCAATCTCCTAAAGCATCTCCATCTATTGCTCCTTTTTCTTTTACTAGTAAAATAACTTTTTTAGCCAAATCATATTGAGCATTTTGGAATTTTGGTGGAAAAATTATTTTTAAGACATCTTCGTAATCCCATCTTGCTGTCACAGGCAAAGGTAATTTGTCATATTCAAATTGTATTGAAGACTTTGAAGGAACTCCTCTTGAAGGAGGCATTTGAACTCCAGATTTAGATTCGTTAACTTGAGTATTTTCTTCTTCCATTCAAAAAACCTGTTGACTAAATTAGGCTGAAGTGGTTTTTTAATTAAATCAAACTGCCGTTTTAACTTCTTCATCGTCATGAACGTATTTCTTTCTCCATTCAGCGTTTACTTCTAAAATTACTGATCCATTTACACTCATAGTAATTCCTATTAAGTTGTCAGCATATTTTGGAGTCATTGCATTGTGAGAAATCATGATTGTTTGCGAATTCTTTGATAATTGTTTTACTAATTCTCCAAGTTTTCTTGAATTTTCTTGATCTAGTGCAGCATCAGCCTCATCTAGAATGTAAATTGAAGTTGGATTATAGTTCTGTATTGCGAAAATAAACATTAAAGCAATCAAAGATTTTTCTCCTCCAGACATTAGTTCTAAGTATTTTACTTCGCCTTTGTCTAATTTTACTTGCATTGTTAAACCCGCTTCCAATGGATCTTCGGGATTTTCTAAATACAAGCTGCCTTGCCCTCTGAAAACGTTTGAAAACAATTTCTTGAAATTATCATTTATGACATTATAAGCATTCATGAACGTCTCTTTCTTTCTAACGTCAATTTCTTGAATTAAATTAAGGATTGCCTTATTCTCATTTTCTAGTTGTTCTACTCTTGTCTTTTGTTCTTTGACTTCGCCTTCTTTTTGAGAGTAAATTTCTGGAGCCTTTAGATTAACATTACCTAAAGAGTATATTTCCCCATCAATTTTCTTTAACTCAACCATTAATTCTGGTTTGTCTGCTTCAGCTTTTGAAGTGAGAACTTCAATTTTATCATAATTCATTAACTCTGCTTTTAGTGTTGCTAACTTATCTCTTAGAACTGCATGTCTTACTTCTTTATCCCTGCTTTGATCTTTTAATTTTTCTCTTTCAAATTCAAGTTTACCTCTCTTGTTAGCATGAGTGTTAATTTTGGTTTCAAGTTCAGTTCTTTTTTCATAAAAGTCTTTTAGTTTTCCTGAAATGTTCTTCTGCAATTCTATTTTAGTCTTAAGTGATTCCTTGTAATTTTTAATTGTAGATGAATATTCTGTTAAAAGTTTTTCAGATTCTTCTTTTTCTTTTAATTGGTCTTTGAAGTTTAATTCTAGTGAATCTAATTCTCTTTGTTGTGAAGTGATTTGATTGTTGTAATTTTTCAAGTCCGCTTGTTTTTCATTTATTAAAATCTTTAATTCCATTAACTTCTTTTCTTTTTGTTGTATCAAATTTCCATATTGTTCTTGTTTTTCTAAGTCAATTTGAGACTTTGAATCTAGAATCTTCATGTTTAATTCAGAAAGAACTCTGATTAAGTCTTTCTTTTCTTCTTCAATTTTAGAGATTTCCTTAAGGCAATCTTGAACTCCTTTGTTTAATTCTTTTATTGTCTCTTTTAAATTAGTTTTCGCTTTAGAGTAAGTTTCATTTTCTTTTGCAAAAGATTCTAGCCTAATTTCAATTTCTTTGATTTTTAATTCAGTTTCAGCTTGTTTTTTCCTTTGGCCTGAATGATTTTCTCTAATGGAATATAATTCTTGTATGACTGAATCTTTTTCTGATTGTAATGCATTTAATTTTCCTGATTTTTCATCCAATGATTTCTTTTCCATTGCCAAATTAGTTTTGTTTTGAGTAAAACCTCCTGAAATTAATCCGGAAGGTTCCAATAATTCACCCTCCATTGTAACAATTCTGGCTTTTCCAACATTCTTTTTAGCATCTTGTAACGTCGTAAACAATAAAGTATCAGAGCAAGCGTATTTGACTGCATTAGCAAATTCACTATTGTACTCTATGAAATCAATAATGAAGCCTTTGCATGCATTATCTTTAGACAAATCTCTAGTGTTTGAACTAGAATATTGTATCTTATTCAAAGGAATAAATGAAACTCTTCCTGATTTTGTTTCCTTTAATCTTTGAATGCATTTTTGTGCAGTATCAACAGAATCTACGACATAATAATTTAATCTTGCTCCTAAAGCAACTTGAATTGGAACGGAGTATTTCAAATCAAAAGTGATCAGCGATTCGAGTTTTCCATGAAAGCCTTTAAAACTAGATAATAAATCCGAAACTCGGGTATCTTCTTGATAATATTTTAATTTAGAATTCAAGACTGCGACATCTTCTTTGAGTCCAAGAATTAGAGAATCAACTTCAGATAATCTTTTATTTAATTTTCTTTCTTTTTCAAATTCTTTTTGAACTTCAGAATCAAGTAAAGCTAAATCATGCTTTAATTGTCTCATGTTTTCTTCCAGATTTTTAGTATCATCGTTATTAGAAGAAAAATCAAATGAACCAGACTTTAATTTGTTGACTTCTCCTTCCTTGAAGGCCATTATTTCACGCTGCTTCTCAAGTTGAGCTTGTAATTCTGATAATCTCTCTTTTACCTTCAATTGAGAATCCTCTGCATCTTTAACTATTTTTTGAGCTTCAAAGAACTTTTCAGAAAACTTTTCTTTCGAAGAAAATAATGAATCGTATTCTTTCTGTAAACTATCTAAGTTTAAATCTAATTCTTTTACTTCGTTTTTCAAGTAACTTGCATCAGATTCAACGCTTTTAATTGCATCTAAGTTTCTTTGCCTTTGATTCAAGAAACTCCTATTTTTTTCTTCAAAATTTTTAATGAAATCAGTTCTAACTTGAACTAACGCTTTAGTCTTTTCAATTTCCATGGTTATGAAGTCAATTTCTTTTTGGATTTCAACTTCCCTGCCTTGCCCTTCCTCCATTATTTTTTTATTAATTGTATCTTTTTCACTTTGAAGAGAATTAATACCAGTATTAATTTCAAGCAATTCATTTTCTATTTTTGTTAATTTTGAATTTGAATCTCCCAATTCTTTTATTAAATTTTCAAATTCTTTTGAAAAAAGATTAACGTCAATTGTCAAAATAGTGGCCTTAATTGAATCCATCCGATTTTTCAAAGTAGTGTACTTTTGAGCTTGTTCCATTTCTTTTTTCAATTCTTCTAGGTATCCTAATTTAGAATTCAACAACACTAGAGATTCTTTTAAATTAGAATCAGCTTTTGCTAACTCACTTAGAGCCTCTTTCTTTTTCATTTCCCACTCTGATAAATTGCTTACTTGGTCAACTAAGCCTCTTCGGTCTTTTGAATTCATTTCACAAATTCGTTGTACTTGACCCTGTAGAATAACATTTGAAGTTGAAAGTCGATTCTTTAAAAGAAATTCCTGTAAAACATATTTTTTGACAGTCTTACCATCCAACATGTATTTTGTTTTTCCATCTTTTCTAACCATTCTTGAAATAGTGTTTTCTTTGCCTTCATTGGATTCAAGAGTAATTGTAACTTGAGCCACTTTAGCATCTCTGTAAATCAAATCCTTAATGCTCTTGACTCTCATTGCCCTCAAAGAAGTTTCTCCAAAACAAAATAGAATTGAATCAATTGAATTGCTTTTTCCACTACCATTTGGACCAATTATTACGTTGAATTTTTTTTCTAGTTGAATGAAACAATTTTTGAAACTCTTAAAATTCTTGCATTGAATTGATTTTACGAACACTGAAAAAATAACCTCGTTGAACTCAAAAAACTTGAATTATTACAACATTATAGTTTAAAAAAACACGTCTAACCACTATGGAAAATTACTCCATTATAAGTCCCCGCATGCGGACAACCAGACCAACCGAAATTAGTTTTGTCAGTTAAAAGTTGCATGTTGAAATTTCCTTTTATAACAGTATTACCATTTCCTCTTGAAACGGCCGGACAGAATATGCTGCCTCCTTGTCCTTCTGGACCATCCACATAGTTTTGAGCTTCAACATTCAAGTAAGTCCTACTTAAAGTTGGATCGATAACATTAATTCTTACATTATAATCATCACGTTGTTGCGTGAGAGCATTACTTAAGTCTGTCGGATCAGGATAGATGAGATAACCAGTATTAGAATCTACTGTAAAGTAATTGAAATTAAAGCCATTCTTACACTGAGTATTGTCTGCAGTTTGACTAACAGCAGTAACAGAATCCATATTACCACAATGCCATTCAAATCTTGATTCTCCTGAAGGAATAGATAATTTCCAATACTTCGGACTACTGAGGGAATTAACATCGATTAAATTATTTCCTATAATACAACCATTTCCATAAGCATAAACTTTTCCATATAAGGCAGGCTGACTGGACGGAGTAGTGCATGAAAAACCTATTCCTCTCTCTTTGGAATTATCTACACTAATTGGAGAGTAAATTACTTCAAGTGGAGCTCTAAAGGAAGTTTGGGAGGCATCATCTCCTAAACTAATTTTGACAGCGAAATCATATATTCCATTATCAGAAGTAAATGGAATTTGAGGCGGCGCATTAGGATCTCTAGTAAAACCAAAATTATTGCTAAAGCCACTGCATTCAGAATTATTTATTAATTCACTTAATTTTTCAAAAACTAGATTATAATCATACATTAAATTGACAGGGAAATGGAATTCAAGTGTTTTATCAGAAGGAACCTTATCAAGAAATAGATCGTAAGGCAGTTTCTTGAATTTAACACTTATATCAGGACTTTGGAAGAGAGTAGTAGCCTGTAGAGGAGTACTGTTATCCCAATCTTCAACTATTAATTGTTTGGTAACACTGAGGTTTCCAGTACTAGTAGAACAATTCCAATTACATAACGAGCCTAGGATAACATTTTGGTTAGCATAATCAGGAATTCTGGTTCCGCTTTGGAATGGGGTTGGATTGCCACATGCAGTAGAATCTTTAACACAGAAAACATGTCTAGTTTGATCTTGATATTGTAATGTTAAAAGAGATTGACCTGGATTAGCAGTAAATGTTGAAGAACTACTAGATTGAACATAACTATTTGGTGAAGTTAATCCTTCAAACGTATTAACTTTGTTAATAGCAGTATTAATGTCACAATTTCCATTTTTATCAGCACCATATGCATAAGCAATACTTTTACCAGAATAGGCTTCAAATATTCTTACAACTTGACCAGTACTGACTTGTTCTACTCCAAGTTTATTAGAATAATCAGTAGGAATACAAGCGGAGTCATAAGAGTAAACATTATAACCAGCATAAGCAGTAGGGTTAACGCAATAATTATTTGAATTAGCAGAATTGTAAAGACAGGCATTTCCAGTAATGTCAAATGATTCATTGCAAGCAGTATAATAAGGATCTAAACCAGTTGAATTTTGTCCAGTGCAAGTGAAATTTTCAGGATAATCTACAGAAGTAACACTCTTCCAAGCTTGAATACTTTGTCTGCATTCAGTGTTGCCTGCTTTATTTTTAGCACAATACAAGGCAACATCTTGAGAGTACCTGTACAAGGCAGTAGTATTTACAAGAGAATCAAAAGCTCCAACTATCTTGCAAATTTCACTGGCTTTATTCAAGGCATTTGATTCGTCTCCAGGAACACTATTGAACAAAATGCTTTCAAGAGGAGTTACAGGATAAGCCTGTGATTCAGCAAAACTAGCCGCTCCTTGTGTTGCTTGAGTATTAGATTGGAAAGCAATTTTTTGATTTCCAGAATATTGTTTTTCATTAACATAAAAGTAATATGGATTTGATTTAGATAATTGCGCAGAATCAAGTGAATAAATATTTGAACCTATTTCAAAGATTGGTTTGTCAAGACCTGCAAAAGTATTTCTTAATTGAGTATTATAGTAGACTCCTACAAGTGAAACATTTTCAAAACCAGATTGACTAGGACCAGCTTTAAGAACTCCAGGGTCAATTGATGGATTCCAAATTCTAGTCTTGAAAGCATAATAAGCTGGAGGAAAACCTAAAGCATTAGAAAAGTTTTGCTCCAATTCTGAAACTTTTACAGTAAAGTTCAAAGTAAGATTAGTGCTATCTTGGAAATCATTAAATCTTATTTTCCCTTCAAATAAAATTCCATTACTAGTATTAAACGCATTACCAACTGGACCAAATTTATCATAAGGACAGTCTGTTCCTGAAACTCCGAAAGATGAAAATCTGAATTTAGGTTCATTGTCACTAGCCCCTAAAATTTCATCAGTAGAACTAAGGCAAGAAGAATACAATACTAATGGATTTGTAGAATTTCTTTCTTCAATTCTGATTCCATCAGTAGGAGTAAAACCACTGTAATTAAACAAGATTCCATCTGCAGGGAATATACTTGTAGCTCTCAAAACAATATCGGTACAATCAGGAATTAATTCATAACTGCCATTAACAAATTTCCTAGAAATTGTTACAGTTTGATTGCATTCTCCAACTTCTCTTGAAATTAAATACTGGTCGGATAATTGTCCACTACTACTTGAAGGAGTTGTAACAGATAATGGAAAGTTGAAAACTGCTTGACTATTGCGCACTTTTGGAAATACAATTGAAAGAATACTCGGACCAAGAGATCCCGTGACATTATATGAAATTGTCACTTGATGATAAAGAGTAGCTGAAGCAGGAATAACTGGAACAGTATTGACATTGATATTAGGAGTGAAAGAATAACTAACTGCACCAGCACCATTAGGAGCTAGAGTTTCAGGAGTATCTAATTGAAAATCAAGTTTACTAAGTAAAGGTAAAATTGAATCTCCTCCAGATACAGTGATAGAATTGAATTCAGAAGGTAATACGTTTTGTTCAAACTGTAGGTAACCTTTCAAAATTATTGTTCCCTGAGAATTTGGAAGAACATCATTAGGATGCAATACTTTTCCGTTTAAAGAAACGTCATTTAAAGTGAAACAATAAGTGTCAGAACAAACAGTATTTTCAGAATTCTTGACTAACAATGCTTGAGATTGAGTCTTGTTAGCTTGACAGAAATTCAATCCATCAGTTGAAAAACTTTGTTGCAAAGCAGCATCAGATGGATTCCTTAAGGTAAATTGATTAGCTTGAGAAAATGCAGAATACTTAAGAGAATAAGTAGTGGCATCATCTTTCAAACTAGTTTGGATGTAAAAAACAATAGGTTGTTTTTTACCAGCACTATTACTGGAATTCCAATATAATAATTGAAACTGATCAGCATTAGCACCAGAATCAAGTTTCGCAGTATTAGGACTAACTAAAGAACTAAAGAAGGTGTTATCATTAATCGGACAAGTGTTTTCATTTATTGAAGTAAATCCAAAAGCGCTAGCATCTACTGGATTGACGATTCTAGAATCATCTTGAAGTGATACCATCAAACCACTCCATTGTGTTTCGTTTTTAGGAAATTGCAATGCGGTTACAACTTTAAGTTTAGAATTTGCAGGTATTGCAGATAATGGTCCAAAACCATTGGAATCATAAAACTGTGGATTTAAAAGATAAGGAACATCACGTGGTTTGGTTAACTGATAAGCATGAGTATTGAAGGTTTCATTGGCCATGATAAAGTAATCAGTTTCATTGTAACCAACAGGATAACTGTTATCATTTGGCGTTACATTAACAAAAATTGGAACATTAGCAAACACATTATCAATTACACAACTTGGATTTGAAATAGAAATATCACAAGACCAACTATTGAGAGAAGCAAAATGAGTTAATCTAATTGTAGAGTTTACAGGAAGATTATCATACGGATCATAAACACTCAAAGAAACATTCGCAAAATGAAGAGATAATCTAATGGTAATTGAATTACTTTGATTAGAAATAGTTGCAATTCCAGAACCAGAAGAAGCCAAAGAAGTTGCAGTGATCAAGAAAGAGTTTCCAAGTCTTAAAGGAGCCACTTGTACTTTGCCGTCAATACCAGTTTTTATTGAACCTAGAACTCCTCTTGGTTCAACATAGGATAAGTAATTGTTAATAGGAATTGGTTGGTTGAGTAATCCAGCAAAATTAGTGTCATAAATGCTAATATCAGCATCAGGGAGAGGCAAATCATTTTCATCTAGAACAGTTATAGTTAAATTACCAGCATTTGCATTGTTATATGTATCCCAATTCTTCTTAGAATTTCTTTGAGAATCTAAAGAGAAAATAGTGTCACCATCAATTTTAACTGGTTGTAAAGTAGAATACAAGTATCCAGGAGCCCAGGCAATTCCATAATAATTCAAACCTGCAGTCATTCTTTGTTCTAAAACCGGAACACCTGCATCTTGAACTCCTCCTGTTAAAATTTCATCTCCAGGATAAGCATCCAAATAATTTTGAGAGTATAAAGTGTAGAAAGCTACAGTTGAACTAGGAAATATATGGAATACGTTATCAGTAGTGTTTCCAATTTCAATTGTAGTGCTACTAGAATTAAAGGAAGGACTACAACCGTCCGCAGTTTTAACAATTTTTAAAGTAACGGATACTTTCGCTTGGTCTCCAGTTATTTGAGTTAAATCACTATCTCCAGAAATACCACAATCTACAGCAGTGGCTACTGCCATATAAGATTCTCCGACCGTCAAATTATCAAATACTGCAATTCCAGTGGTAGTAGTCTGACGGGTTTCAGGCAATTCATCTAAACCTAAACTAGGATTACTTTTATACAATTCAACTGAAACATTAGATCCGGAAAGTAAAACTGAAGAATTATCATAAATGCTTACCAAGAGAGATGAAGTAGAAACATTAAGAGAATTACAAGATCTAGGATCTTTCTTGCATTGACAAATTACATCAGTAGGAGAACAATTAGTAATATCTATACAATTATTATTTTTGACTAAAGTTTGCGAAACTCCGTCACACGAATATCCAATATCCTGTTTACTACATTCTCCTGCATTTAATTCTTCTCCAGCATTATAACATTTTGAAGTAGAGCATTTTCCGAGATCTTCAACTAAATTAGTTTCATCATTACAATAATAACCTGTTTTAGAAACAGAACATTCTCCTCTTATAGTTCCATCAGAACAGAGGTAACAAAAAGTTTTTTTAACTAAAGACAAGCTCTGAGGATCACAATAATCACCTTGAGAATTCGCGCAATTTCCTGAAGCAGTTCCGTCAGTACAATACAATAAAGTACCATTAGAATTATTTTGTGAATGACTTTTGAATGAAGAATCAAATTCTATTGAAACAACATTCTGATCAAAAAGACTTTGAACGTTGACCGTTTGATTGTATTGATTATATTTTGCAAAAATAGTAAATGGTAACCTGAGAACTTTTCCTGAAAAAACAACACTCGAATCTTGGCTTGAAACAATTGAAGTAACCTGTGAAAAAGTCTTTGAACCAGATTGGTCTAAATGCAAGTTAGCTAGTTCAGAATTATCAGAAGTCAAAACTAGTAAAGCATTAGGAACTGGATTGGAATCCAAAGAAACTTTTACAGTAAGATCATAGGAAACTGGCAAAATTAAAGTTATGAATATTACTAATAATCCTAGTAAAATTATGGACAAACAAGGAATAGCCATCTGAGGACGTCTAACTCCATCTAATTCAAGTTTATTCATAAAAGCAGAATATTTTCTCTCTAGAACATCAAACAAGCCCATGCGTTTAAATACCTTTAAATAGGATAAACAAGGCAGGTAATAAAAAAGTAATTAGTCTCAAACTTTAGACTAAAAAGTCTAATAAAAAACATGAAAAAGTCTCATATTTTAAACAATGAAAGAGTAATTGAAATGACACTATAAATAATGAGGTTTTAGCTCGTAATGCTTGGAGACGACATACAACAAGAACAAAAGAAGGAATCCAGTATTTGGAAAATAATTTTACCATTCATAGTCGCAATAATAGCAATTGTTTTAACAATAATATTAACTACTCCAAGTCAACAGCCTCAAAATCCAACAGTTCAACAAGTTGCAAGCACAATTCCTACTGTCCAAGCAAGCACAAGTGCAACTCCAAAGCCAATTGAATATGGTAACTTGACAATAACAGTAACGGATGCAGATACAGGACAACCATTAGAAGGAGTTACAGTAAAATTAAACTCTTTACAAGAAACTACCGATAATAATGGAATAGCCATATTTACTGTAGACAATCAAGGCGAAACCGGAACACTTTATTTTTCAAAAGATGGTTATGAAAATAATTCGTTTGACGTCGTTTTATCTCAGGGAAGTCAAGAATTAAAATTATATGCACAAACTCAAACAAGTCAAGACAATCTTAATACCGACAATCCTAATCCAAGTTCTGGTAATACTACAGTATACGTATATGTCGATGATCAACCTGCAGTAGATGGAACAGTAGAATTAAGAGGGCAAGATGACACACTAATAGATTCTGCAGTAGTTCAAAACGGAACTGCAACCTTCCAAAACATTCCAGACCAACAAGGATATGCAGTATATAGTAATGACCAATTTACTGATCAACAGAGTGATGTTTTCAGTTTGATGAACGGAGAAATAAGCATTTATGCTTATTCAGATTCTTACTCACAAGAAAATGGTTTTCAATCAACGCAAGGACTTCAAACAAAATTCCTGTTAATTAATAATAATGGCAAACCAGGAGAATTACAAGTATTTACTGACAACAATACTGTTGCATTCAAAGGAGAATTAGATGAGATAACACCATTATCTTTGGGATTAAAAGACGGACAACAATATACTGCTTCATTTGTCTCTCTAGGAAGAGTCACAAAAATAGATAGCTTTCAAGCAGGAGACAATGTTACAATAGATGCTAACAATAATACAGATCAACCGAATCAAACTAGTTCAAACTTAGTAATTAAAACGTTTTTCACCCAACAACCAGTAGATGACGTTACTGTAGACGTAATGCAGGGAGACAATATAATAGCTGAAGAAATAAGTCAAAACGGAACAGTAGAATTAACGTTAGATCAAGGAGATTATGAAATTAAAGCCGTAAAAGATTATGCAATGGGATTTGCAACTGTAAGCCTAACTTCATCAAAAATAATTTCAATGAATTTAAACACTGGAAGCTATTTATTAAAAACGAGTTTGCAAGATGAAAACAATACTAGCCTTCAAGGATTCGTGACAGTAGCACAGGATAATGTAACTCAAAAATGTCCAACAATAAAAGGAATCTGTATCATACCAGTACAACAGGGAGATGTTATTATAACAGGAAGTGCAGACGGGTATCAAGACGCGCAAGCAACTAGAACAATAACATCTGATGATTTCGTAAACCTGACTTTAATTAAAAATTTAGAAACAGTACAAGACTCTACAATAGACTTTCTAGGATTTTACAAGAATGGAGAAAAGAAAAACTACTTAACATATGGACAAGAATATGATTTGGCTTTCAACGTAATTGCAAAAACAGATTCAATATTATATTTGAGAGTTTCAGATGACCAAACAGATTTACTTGGAATAGATGGACAAAGTTTGAACTCAAAGAATGTAAAATTCAAGAGCTCTACTTATTCAGATACAACGGATTGTGCTGAATCAATTAACTTTAATGAAGGAACTCTGGGATATAAATGGACTGCAATAAGAGTAAACAAGGGAGTTCAAAATATTCCATTTACAATAAAAGTTTCAGACAAAGTCATTGGAAGCGTTAGCACGCAAATTTACTATAAACTAGGATTAGAATCTGAATTCACTTGTCATGACAATACTCAAAACACTGGAGTAGTTATTTATGGTTTAGGAGCAGATAACAGTACTTTTACATCAACTCAAGCAGATGTAATCAATACATTAAACACGCCATCAGATCCAGAATCAGCATCACTATTAGTATTAAGTGTTGGCAAAGATGGAGTTCTAACAGCAAATAAAGATGCACAAGAATTTATTATCGATAATGTTTTTCCAGCAGATTCAACTCCATTTAAAGTTCCAGATGGAGTAACATTAACTTTCCAAGGGCCATACCAAGATTGTTTTTCACAAGTTACATCTGGTTCTAACAAATATTTATTATTAAAAACCAGTTATGTCGATTCTAAATCAACTTGTCCAATAAAAGAAGCCAATGGAAAAATAACTATAGACGACACTAAAAAAACAATACTTAAGGCAGCATACTTTGATCCAAAAGGCTCAGCTACAATATTACAATTACCATTAACAATTACTGTCAGAAATATAAATTCAATAATAGCATTACCGACAGCAGATCAACCTGCTAGCTACTCGAGAACTATATTCGTAGGATCACAATCAGCCATCCCTACTCAATTAACTTTAGGAACTATAGTTCAAGATTTTAATGGACCTGATTTGCAACTAAAAATTTGGGATGGACAAAACAGTCCGCTGACACTTACAGCAGATGGCACAAATGTAAAAACTTGGAATTGGAGGCAACAACCAAACAATCCAATAGGATTAGAAAGTTTGGCTCCAACAACTACAACTCAGGGATCAGATGCTTGCACTGGATACTTCTGTAATTCAGATCAATTACAAGCTTCAGTACAAGAATTCAAGAAAAGTGCGGCTGAATTCTTTTCAAGCACTTACAATAGAAGAGGAGAAGGTCACCCTTACACGCTAATTTATGGAACTAATTATAATCCTAAATACTATGGAGGATTTATGGCAAATGCAAACAATCCATTAAACGCTCAAGGATTTGATGTTGCTTACACAAATAAGCCAGCAACCTACAAAGCTTGGGGAGAAATAAATACTGGATCAAATGGAATAGTAAACGTCAACTGGAAAGCAACATTTTACGAAGTACAAGCACAAGACTACGTATCAGGAAACTGTGATAATAGTACAACAGACTTAAACGGATATCAATCAAGCAATGGTTGTATTCACGTAAGTGATAGTCCAAACGTTGCGACAGTAGACCAGACTAGCGTTACAAATAATTATAATAATGGAGGCACAAGTAATGGGGGAGGTGGAGGTAGTAGTAATAATAACAACAATAATGCACCACCTACACCAATTGAAGAGACAGTAATGGATGCACCAGTTATAATGGAATTTACTCCGTTAATGGGTCCAGTAAGCATTCAAGCAATATCAGGAGTAGCAAAATTAGCAAATACAGTTGCAGGAGTAACTGGAGGAATACAAGCAATACTAAATAATCAAGATTTGTTAAAAAGTTACAATACTGCAGTAGACAGTAGTTGTAAAACTTTAGACGATATATTTACTGGAGGAGGAGTAACCAAAGTAGGAGGAGTAGCAACAGGCGTTCCGTTTATAGAAACTGCATTCGTCGTGAACTATTCTAATCCTAACTTCACTAGTAACAATATTACAGACACTTCAATATCAGACGTCGGAAGCGACTTTGCACAATCATTAGATATTACAGGAATAAGTTCACTGGTTAGTAGTTTAAACAGTGGAGGGTCAAACTTACCTGAAGCAACGAATCTAAGCAGTGCTTGGGGAAGCAGTTATAGTCCATCATTAACTTTTCATTATCTAGGAATACCTAGATGGACATACATGAGATTTACAACTAAACCAATTTTAGGACTTAATACTTGTGTTGCAGTATGCAGGTACAAAGCGCCAACAAATTATTTAGATGTGACAACTACAAATGAAACTAAAATGATAAAAGGTCAAATGACAAACGTGTCAACAACTCATATTCGATTAATAATAAGGAGAGGAGTTTCTACAGATTGTAGAAGCCAAATACTTCCAGGAACAGACCAATTGCTAAAACTAAGTAAACCGCAAGACTTACAAAATAATAAAATACAACAATTGGCTTCAATGGGATTACTTGAAGTCAAATTAAGTAATGGATTATGCGAAGTAGGATCACAAATAGTGACAAACCTAGCAGGAATTCAAAAGGGCACTACACCAGATGCAAATATGTTTAGTGGATTAGTTGGAATGCCAGACAATGAAGTAGCAGTCTTATCTAAATATAGCGTCTTTTCAGGAGCAGTTAATACTGTTAGAAACAGCGTGTTCAGAACACTAATTCAAACTTTCGAGAAAAATGTTCCAGAAGTCTTTGACACTTGGACTCAATATGTAAATCCATTAGTTACTCTTGGAGGTTTGGGAGCGGGTGCTGCAAAAATTAACAAACAAATACCACAATGCGCTCAATTGACTGCAGCAGATCTAGGCAGTGCAGATAAAGTACTAACTGGCGCATTAGATTGCGTAATACAACAAGTCGGATCACTAGTTCCAGGAGTTGGAGAAGAACAACAATATACTTACAAAAATGTTCAATCAGAACTATTAGCAAGAACTGCAAATATGGCTTGTGATATTCAATGGCTTACTGCTACAAGAATATGCATTGGTGAATCGGATAAAGCATCATGCGTTACTTCAAGCACTACTGCAATAGGAAACGTTTTATCAGCAACATTATTTGCAGACAATAGTCCTACACCGAGTCCCTCGCCTAAAACAGGTTAGTTTGCAGATAATCCTTCAATTATCTCTTTCTTATATAGACAAGCTTTGCAAATTAGTTGGCTAGTAATTTCTCCGCACTCAAAACATTTTTTGTTTTCGTAAACTTTATCATCAACAGTTCGTAAATTAGAAAAGCTTTTTACAATACTAAACTTTACGCCTGGATGCTTTTCTGCTAATGCATTAAGAAAATCTTTAATCTCTCCTCGAAAAGCTTCTGAAGAATGAGGGCATTCACCTAAATAGAAAGGTAACTTTTTAGCATGACAGTACAAAGTAGTTTCTTTTTCTGGAATATAAGCTAAAGGTTTTATTCGTGGAACGAATTCTTCGAGACTCGATTCAATAATCAAACCGAATTTATTTAACCTTTGTGGTTCGTTTCTCATTATATTCATCAAATAAGTCTGAGCCATATCATCCAAATTATGCCCCAAAGCCAGTTTATCACAATTTAATTCTCTAGCAGCTTTGTTCAATAATTGTTTTCTAAATACTCCACAATAAGAACAGTTTCCAGAAACTCTTAGTTCATTTTTTAATTCTTGTTTTCTTGCTACAATTTCATCCATCGACAAACCATAATTATCTTTGTAAGAATAAACATTCAATTCAAGCCCTAACATTTCACATAATTCTCTAGATTTTTCTATTCCTTTAGCACGATAAGTTTCTATTCCTTCATCAACAATTATTGGTAAAATAGTAAATGGCATTTTCTTGCTTAAATCGTGAATTAAATAAAGTAAAGCTGCAGAATCTTTTCCTCCTGAAATTGCCACTCCAATTCGTTCTCTTGGCTTGATTAATTCATATTCTCTTACTGCTCGTGAAAAGCGTCTTTCAACTTGTTTTTCAAAGCATTGTAAACACAAATCTAAGCCTGAATATTTCTGTTCGACACTAGCAGGATACCCACATCTAGAACATTTGATTGTCATGATAAGAATTAAAGTGAATTTTTGAGCATAAAAACGCTTTGAAATTATAATTTGTAGATTTGCACGTGAGGTACCCCTTGAATTGTTCTAGCTTGACATGGAAAGCGTTTTTTAATTATTGAAATAGTTTCTTTGCCAACGGCATTAACTGAGTACTTTGATTCTTTAGATAAATTTTTCAAGAACTCTTCTAAAGTTTCCGTGGTTATTTCCTCTCCATTATAGTAATCGGCATAATCCTTAAGGTCAAGAAAACCGTTTTTGTCCTCGTAAACTTTTCCAAGGACATTAGCATCGGCTATTCCCACTAATAAAATTTGTGAGTGTTCATGTAGTTTTAGTAAAATCATTTTAAATCGTCTACTTGAAATTGCAGTTGAGAGTTTTAATAAAATAATAATATAAGTCAGAATCTTCCGTTAGTGAAACAGGAATTCTTGAAGCGATCATATAATTGTTATTTCCGCAGGAGAAATAAAAGTTTCTCAAAACTGCAGTATCGCTTTGTGTCTGTGAATAAAACCCTGTTCTTCCTTGAATTGTTGTTTGAGTTGGTATTTCATCAGGAATGTCTGCTGAAAATCTTGCCTTTGGATCCTGAGAATATTGCTGGAATGCAAAATATTCTACATCACCATAATCTCCGAAATGCATTAATGCAACTAAAAGATCTGAAGAATTTTGTTCGACAACATAATAACCTGCAGGATATTTGAATGAAAACCCATGTTCAAAATCATTGTATGAAAGAAAGCCACTATCATTAACATTAAGAGTTTTAGAAGTATCAACAGTTGGAGATAATTTCAAAGTAGTCGCAGCGAAAGAATTGACTGATTCAAAATTAAAATAGTATAAAACTCCTAATGCAATTAAAATTATTAATAATACGGTACCTAACTTCATTTGTCATCAACTGTTTATTACTAAAGATTTGTCATCTACTATTGATTCAGTAGGATTGAATACGCTATTAATTACTTGAACAGTAGACAAAGGACTTTGAGTGTTTAAACCTACTACTAGAACATTATAATTGTTTGGAGGAAGACCGCTTTTTTGAGTTGCGGTTAAAGTGTAGAAGCATGCATCCTTATTCTGACAATTTAAGAAAGTTGGATTTATGCACGAATCATCTTTGCAAACTTCAACGGAACTAGGCAGTGAATTGTTGGCTTGACTAAATACAACAATGTGTGATGGACCATAGTAATCTAGTTCCGAACGCACAGGAGTAACATCAAATCCAACCATTTTTGCAATCAAAGCACCTTCAAGTAAAGTTAACCCTATGCTTTTTACCCATTGCATAGTAGTTTTTCCACTAAATTGAGTTACTAAATCATTTGTCAATTTTACTTTTGTATTTTCAGTCTCAATTAATACTTGTTGCTGTAAATTTTTAGCATCAACTAATAGTTGTTGCTGTAATGTAGGATCACTAGATAAAGCTGCCTCTTCTGCAGGAGTAAGACGACTCTTTAATGCAGCAATTGCATCAGCTTGAGTCAAAGTAACAGGGAAATGAGCATCCACTTGAGCTGAAATGTAATTTTGTAAGTCTTGTGGCGTTGCAAAACTTCCTTTTGCAATTTCATCTTGTATTGTCTTTTCAAATGTTGTTCTTTCAGCATCACTAACACCAAACTGTTTAAGGCTTGATAATGTTTTCTTAACTCTTGCAGATTGTACAGCTAAGAATCCTGTCTTTTGTTCTTGAGTTTTCATTGTCTTAACGAACGCGCTCAAACCAGAAGTTTGTATTGTATTCATAGCGTCTGTTAAATCTTGTCCTTGATAACCGAAATCTTGTAAACTTTTCTTGAGTGCTTCAGCATCAGTAGTTTTCAAACGTAAGGCAAATGCTTTAGGAACTTGTATTCCTGCAATTGTCACGAATTCTGGAAGATTTGAAGTCCAGTAATTGGAAGTAGCCTGATTTTGCATTCCTTCTTTCCAACCAGTAGTTGGGAATTGCTTGAATTCTGCAGATGATAAGGAACCACCTACAGCTGCCGCAGTTAAACCTAAGTCAACGGCCCAGCCTCTTCCAGTTTTTAATGAAAAACTATGAGCCCAGTCTGAGATTACTGCGGTTCCTCCTTTAGTACCTACTCCTGGATTTAATATTCCACTGCTCACGCTTGCACCTGACAATAATGCAGTGTTAAGACAATCATTATAGAGAATACACGTGTTTTGCTTGATTAATCCAGGAACAGCTCCAGTTGCAGCGCAAAGTGTTAATGCAGTTGTAAGTTTTGTTCCAGCAATTCCTAAAATTGCACTAAATGGAACTGATGCTCCTGCTGTTAACAGAAGAGTTCCTAAAGAACCTATAGCAAATGCTCCCGATAAGTATGCTATTTGTCCTGGAAGTTTACTTCCTTCTATTTGATTACATAAGCCATTGTCATAGAATCTTCTTGAACTAATTGGTTGTTTTAAATCCTGTGAATAAAATATGCCGTCTATGAGTTTAGCATTATTAGTATCTTGAATAGAATCTCCATTAGAATATTCTCCTAATAACATTACTGGTTCTCTTAAATCTAATAATGATTGTAAAGTATCAAGGTTAAGTCCTTTCCAGAATCTAGTTATGTCGAAATCCGCGTAATTAATGACTTCTCTTCCGGTATAGAACAATGGCGATACTCTATTATCCGTACCAGCTCCGTTGAATTTCTCTAATAATATTTGACTGTTAGCTAAAATGGGATCGCATCCTTTCAATTTAGTTATTTGAATGTACAAAGGTATACCGGACATTCTGTTTTGGAATTGTACTGGAGTCGTTACAATCCACGGAACTTGAACGGATACTTTATAATAACCGCATCCTTGAAAGTCATTTAATCCCAATAATTGTACGTCTGAAAAACCAGTATTGGTTTTCAATTGTTGGATTAATGCTTTTTGTCCTGCAAGTAGACTAGTAGAAGTTGAAGCTTTTCTTATGATTATTACTTTAGTTATTTTCTTGTCATCGCTTGAAGCTATTTTTTCATTATCAATTATTTTTTGTCTAGCATTTTCAAAATCAGTTAAATTCTGTGCTAATTGTAATGGTTTAACGTAATTGTCATTGATCATTCTAGTAAAGTCAGTTAATGCGTTTGTTGTTTGATCATATGAACAGAATTGGTTTTCGCAGGAATTGAAAGAAAATGATTGCGTATTAGAATAATTAACAAATCCTTCCGGAGAACCTGCCTTCTGGTAAAATAATTCATTACTGACAGGCTGGTAAATTTGATATGGAATACTTGTTTCCGATTGATCATTGAAGTTAATTTTAATCTGTCCGTCTCCTCCGTTTCCATAGCTTAATGCAGTGCATTTAATGACTAATGCTCCTGCCCGATCTAAAGTATTCGTTTGGGTTAGAGGAGCACATGAAACTCTGTTTTGAGGATCATTTATAGTAAACTTAAACGTATTAGCTATATCGTTTACGATTGTAAAGTATTGGTTAGTGTGAATTGCCTTGAAAAATAATTTTTGATCTGATTGAGAATTAGAAACTCTTACTTGATCAAACAAGTCTTTTTGTTGCTGTCCACAACCACTAGCATCAAAAGTTATAGATACTGGAACTACTACATCTTGAGTGTTGAGTTTTGAATTAGGTTCAAATCCAGTGAAAACTAGTTGAGTAAATACTGATTAAGAACTTTTTAGACAGCCAGTAGTTGGATCAATTAAACTAGGAGGAGCTTGGAAAGTAATTTTATATTTTTCTATTCTTGAACCTGAAGCAGCAGTATCTTTTGTAACATAACTATTTGCTCCCAAATCGTCTCGGAATAACAAGCTTGTCGGATTTGCTCTTTGTCCCCCTTGATCGGTTAGCCATCCTTGAAGCGATGGATCTTTTGGCAATATGTCTTCTTTTGTAAAAGCAACTTTATCAGGAATAGTGCTTCTATCATAATCTAATCCTGCGTTTTGAAGTTTGCCTGGAGCATTATTTTCAAAATATAATATAACGCTTTTCCTGTAATTATTAGATTTATCATTAAGATTAATGTTTACTGGAAAGTCAGGAGAATAATCGGTGCTAAGAGGTTTACTATCTTTAACAGTATACTGTTCTCCGTTTGGTTTTACTAGAAGTAAGAAAGGCAATCCTTGAATTTGATTATTTTGATAATATGAAGTTAATTTAGAAGGATCACTACAGTAAGTAAACTCAACACAATCAAATGCATTTACTCCTGCAGCTATTGGAAGCAAGTTTGTTGCGCTTTTAGTGTAAATTATAGCATCTTTTGAATATTTTGCTTGACTAAATCCAAGCGGCCATGAATCAATTAATTCGTTGCTTTTGAATTCAATGTTTTCACATTTTGGTGGAGTTAAAATTGGTTTAGAATAATCGCTTCCTTGTGAAAAAGTGTACAAGCTTTGCTTTGGCAAGCATAACTTATGAACTAGCAGACTGTCTCCAACATTGGTACAAATATTTATTGTAAAACTAGTTCCTGCAGGAACATTAAACGTAGGTTTACCTGCTAGATTACTTGTTTGAACTGGTTGTGAAAAGTAAATCCTTCTTATTGCAGGAAGTTGTGCTGCTAGTTTGTTATTCAAATTCAAAGTCAACACGCTAGGAGTATCCCAGTAGAATGTCTGTGAATCTTTTCCAGCATATGAAACTCGTGTTCCAGTAGTGAATTGAACTTCAGAGTTTACTGCTGGAAATTGTTCTACATCATAACAAGATTCATTTATTCCTTTGACCGTTTCAATTAATTTTTGTTCGTCTGCGGTTAGTCTTTCCATTTTAACTAATTCATTTGGAAGAACTTGAGCAACTAGGACTGGATCTCTGAGTCTAACACTTCCTGAGTAAAATAATTGTTGCGCTTGTGCTTGTGGAAATCCTTGAATAAAGTTAGATGGGTTAAAGTAATTGTTTAACAATTGAGCAGTTAATGGGAAAGTTAATCTGAATGATTCATCAGTATACAATACTGCTAAAGGTCTTGATGAATCATCTTTGAATCCTAAAGGTAAGGCAAATTTTATTGGTATAGGGAAAGACATTAACCATTTAGATCCTTGGAAGTCCAATGGATTGACTCTTGAAGTTTCAAGAATAATATCACTCCCCATTGGAATTATTAATTGTGTTCCTGAAATTAATGCGTTAGAGAAAGCAACTTTTTCTACTTGTTCATTTTGAACTACTACTGAACCATCTTGGTTTTGCTTGTATCTATAAACTGGAAGTAAGTCAACATACATATCCGTCAAAGCAGGAATTCTTATTGGATGGGAAGGCATGCAACTTCCATCAAATGAAACTAGCCTAGTAACTGCCACAGACTTTAATGAACGAACTCCCTTGTAGCTTGCAATGAAATCAACGTTTCCAGTATCTTTAACTGAATTAAATAAACAAGAATTATCATAAATAACTCCAAGTGAAGATCCAGTAAGAGTAAAGTCTTGCTGTCCTCCTGCAGGAATTATTGCAGAGGCTGGTTGTATCTTTATTCCTTTAATATTATCTTGAACATTAATAAGTAAGTCTTGCGTTCCAGTATTTGCTACTGTTACTTTTTGAGTCGCTACAGGAGTAGTAGGTAAGCTTAAATCAAATTCTAAATCCGTGGCACTTACAGTCCAATCTTTTCCTACTGGCTCAAGATTCAGATTTCCATTTCCTTGCAGGGAAACCGTTTGAATATCAGAAAGCAATCCTGCTCTAGCATTAAAAGTTAAAGTTCCTTGGAAGTCTTCAACTATTTTTACTGGTTGATCACCACCAGTCTTAATCAAATCTCCATTAGGAACTACATTTAAGGTAACAGTTCTAGATTCTCTAGGCTTTAAATTGAAAACTTGTGGCTGCAAAGAAAGTTGAGAATATTTCAATTGATTGTCATTAGTAACTACTCCACTTACAGTGACTGGTTCTCCTAAGAGATTAGTTACTGTAACTGCTTCTTGAGAACTAGAATCTTGTAATACTTGTAAATTTATAGAAGCAGGAGAAACATCAATAATATTTTCAATATTTACTGGAATATCTGCAGTAAAAGTAGAATATCCTGTTGCACTTATTTTCAATGGAATAGAACCTTGCTTTTCTGGAGTAAAGTCCGTAGAATAATCTCCATTACCGAGTTCAGTTACTTGAACTTGCTTTCCTGCTAGCGCATCTGCTACACTTCCTCCTAACATTACCTTTGCGCCAAGAATTGGTTCTTGAGTTTGAGCATCTTTGATATTAACCTTGAAAGTAGTTTGCTCGAAATTAATGACTTTAGGTGTAAAGTCCACCTGAAGATTGCCTTTTCCAATTGTATCAAGGATAAATGATTTAGTAATAGTACCTGAAGGGGTTTGTAAAACTAATTTTATGTTGCCTTGAGAATATCTTAAAGGTTTGAAAACTACACTACCAGTAAATTGAGTTTGTAGTGTTGAAGCACTAATGCTTGAAGCAGAATTAGGATCAGGATTGAAAGCAGAATTGTCTAAAGTTGAATCAACTATTTTAACTTCAGGGTCAGAAGTGCTTACAGTAATAGTAGAACCAACTGGAGCAAAACCATTGAAGTCTAAAACAACTTCATCTCCAATGTTAGTTTGAACTGAAGATTGTGATTGACTTAAAGATGATTTTAATACGGTAGTAATGCATCCGTCTTTAACACAGTCTCCTTGGAAGTTTATCGGGAGAGAAAATGAAGTTGCGACTGGAGCTAGAAAATCATAAGTAGTAGTAGAAGTTGGATTTCTGATAACATTATTTAGAGTTTCATAAGTAGTTTTGTGTTGGAAGGTTACAGTACTACCTTTACCTCCAGTAGTCAAAAAGGTTACACTTATTTGCTGGTTTCCGCTTCCTGGAAGCTTTTGAAATTCAGCATATCTTATTACTTGTGAACTTGAATTAATTGCAATACTAGAATCGTTTGCAGAAGCATAATTTTCTCCAAAGTTAAAAGGTGTCGGACTAAAATCAATTATTTTAGCAGTATCATCTTGTTGTGAATTCAAACTAGAAAGTCTAATGTGGGCAACTGCTCTAGTATAATTAATTTTCAAATCTTTGAATAAGTATTCAGCAGTATATTGAGTGTTAGGGAGTAAAGATGATACTCTAACTCCTTTTGCATCAAAAACTCCTAAAAAGTTTAATGAAGTAGATGATTGCAGGTTTGAAGGATTAAGAAAAACAGAATTAGGAGCATTAAAATCTGCAGTAAAGCTAGTAGTGTCATAACCATCAGCACTAGCACTAGCTTCTAAAGCATCTTCAGAAACTAAGAGGGTGCAAGATTGTCTTACAATCGTACATGAAGCACTTCCGACGGTTACTGTTGCAGGAATACTTGAATTAGAATATGAATCAAATACTGAAAATGAAATTTTCTTTTTCCTAGGAGAAAGAGTTACTGTAAAAACACTATTTCCATCAGAATCTTTTTGTGCTAAAGGAACTGTTACTGGAAAAGAATCAGTTCCAACTTTTATTATAATAGAACCAGTTGGTACATCTTGAAATATTACGCTTCCATCTAAACCAGAAGTTTGATCTGGAATTCCTAGTGGATTTCCTTTAACATCTAATAAGCTAACAGGAGTCCCTGGTTGTCCTAAACCGTTAAATGAATTTACTAATATTTTCAAAGATTGACTTTCAGTATTTTGAATTAATGTCAAGTAATTAAAATCTTTTAATGGATTCAATAATTGTACTGGAGCATATCCTTCTTTATATGCAGTCAAAATTAAGTTTCCTCTTTGCGCATCAAAACTAGTTACTCCTGAATCTGGAGTTGTTTCGCCAAGCAATAATCCATTAGAATAAAGTCTTACAATGGGCCTAGTTATTGCCGTTTTGTCAGGGGCCCGTACTATTACTTTAATTGCCTTTTCTGCACCAGCCGGCAAATCATCAAGTAAAATTGACACTGGATCTTGAGAAGAAACTGTTTCAC
>CABMDW010000075.1 GCA_902385045.1 uncultured archaeon
CACTAACAATTATACTGTTTCATTATTATGGACTTGCAAGCCTCATCAAGAATTTGAATTAGTTTACTCTAATTCTTCTTCGAATGGAATAGTGTATGCTGCTTGTTATGCGGACTTGGCTTATTCCTTGAAAGATTCAAACGGAAATTATGACATTAACCTTACTGCATGGAATGTTTCTGGAACAAAAATTACTTTCGGAAACTACTTGGAAGGTTTATTGCAAAATGATTTGATAGTAGCTTCTTTAGATTCGTATAATGGAAGCATAAATTGGATTAACAATTACTATGGCTTTACCAACGTAAGTGAAAGCGCGACTGTTTTTGGAACTACCGAAAATTATTCTTACGTCAAAGGACAATTGAGTCCTATTGTTTACGGAGGATATCTAGCTTTATTTGGTTGGTCTAAAATCCTAAAGGCCACTAGTGAAGCTTTCGGCCCACTTACTAATTCAATCAATCCTATTCGAAGCAATTACACTAGATTAATGTTAATCAATAAAACTACTGGAACTCTTTCTTGCGCCGTTAATTACAGTAACAATGATTTTGGTGCTTCTGATGGAGCAGCTTATCCTGATTCAAAATATTATTTTGCCTTAGTAAATTCAAACTTGTTTGCAGACAGCAGTAATGATTCTATTCAAGTTCAAGGCTTAAGTTCACTAAGGTTTGATGGTTTGCATCCTTGGTTTAGATCAACTAGAAACTGGGGAATTAATCTCACTTGCAACCAGCGATTTCCAAGCACCAATCTTAGAGGTTCAAAACCTTATGACTTGAATACTTCTACTCCGATTGCAGTAAACAATAGCATTCCTTTGAATACATCTATAGCTTACTTGGATGATGGAATGGATTCTGGAGGAATAATGGATTATTCTAGAAACTTGACTTACTTTTTCAACAATGATTGCAGGGCAGTAGCATATTACCCGGTCAATCAAAGCAAACTATGGAGTGCAACTACTAGCGTCATGATTAGCGTGTATAATTCTACTAATGCCAGTAGAAGTTTCTTTAACCTAACTTCATGCGGTCAATTTGTTTCAGAGCCAGTCTTATGGAATAATACTTTATTGATCGGAACTAGTTTCAGTAGGCTTTCTCAAGAAAACAAAACCCTTTATGATGGCAATCTTCTCGACCTAAATACGACTAAAGTAGTTGCCGTTAATGTTTCAAGTAAAAAGTTGCAATGGATTTATCCTAATTACACTTTCACTAATGCTACCGGCTATAATTTCTCCAATTATGGTTCAGTTAATTCACGTAGTTCTCCAATAGTTTACAAAGATTCTTTAGTCATAATCAAAGTTGAAAAT
The DNA here is from genome assembly GCA_902385045.1 of uncultured archaeon. Taxonomy (GTDB): domain Archaea; phylum Micrarchaeota; class Micrarchaeia; order Norongarragalinales; family CABMDW01; genus CABMDW01. The sequence goes on from CABMDW010000075.1 coordinate 1,331, forward strand.
TATTATAATTCAAGCGGAGTAGCTGTAAGAAACAATTCTATTGTAGCCTTGAATTTGACTGATGGAACTGAAGTATGGAATTTTGATTTGAATTCAAACGATGAATTAGTTGATTATACTTGGGATTCCAATAACGTAAACAGGCCTCTAGGAGTTATTATCGGAGATAAATTATATTTAAGAGAACTAGATTATGGCGATTCAAGCTTAAGCAGTTCAAACATAAAGAAAAGACCAGTAATTATTTTATGGGCTAACAACGGCACTAGAGCTTCCAATTATGTTTTACCTACAACTGCTCCAATTAGTTTATGGAATTCATTGATTTCCGCTTCAAACTTCTTATATTATCCTACAGACGTAGTTGCCAGCAATTCCAATTATTATAGTTACACTAGAAAAGTCACTGGAGCTAATTACACTTCAGTTCAAAGTCTAGCAGACAATACTACATTCCAAGGAGGTCAAGACGGTTCTGACATTTCATTCATAACTGCTACTACAACGGATAATAGTAAATCACAACCTTCCCTAGTTAAAGTCGGAGTAAACGTCAATGAAAGTCTGACTTACAATTACTCTTTCTTTGTAACTGATTCATGGTATTCAACCAATTATACTTCATGCAATTTAATCATCGACAATGGAACAACCAAATTAGTAGAACCTGTCAGAAAATACGATAATTATGTTGAAAGTCCAGTCTTCCAAACTGACAATATTAAGATTCCATCGCTTCCAAGATTTTACACATTCACAGTAAATTGCTCTAATTACTTGAATTGGAATACGACGAGAAGTCAAAATATTTACGCTTATCCACAAGATTTAGGCTGAATATTTAATCAAATAAAAAGAAGCTTTTTTGTAACTATCCCTTAGTGCGTACATTCAAAAAGTATTTAAAGGTACAACTTCAGAATAGTAACAAGTGAAAACATTGAAATTTAATTATTTCTTATTAATTCTACCAATATTGTTTTTAGTCGGAAGCGTTTCCGCCTACGGATGGCCTTACTACGGTTATCCTTCAAATTATTTTACTCCTTATGGTAACATTTACATTTATCAATTTCCAATCTGCGGAGATGGAATTTGTGATTACTACGAATATGCTTATGGAACTTGTCCAATAGATTGCGGAACAATAATACCACAATACCCAAGATGTGGAGACGGATTATGTTCTTTTTACGAATATGAAACAAATTCTTGTCCTCAAGATTGTTTATTCGCCAGTAGCTTAGGAAATCCACCTTACTATCCTACTCCAACACCTCAACCAATTTTCTGTAGCGATGGAACTCCTGCAGGAAGATGTTCAGGAACCCCCGGAGTTTACTGTAATTTGGTAGGAAACTTGACTAACAATCCAGACTTGTGTCCTTGCCCTTCAGGATACTTTAGAAGCGGAAACCAATGTTTGAACACTTGCACTGATGGAACTAAAGTCGGAGCATGTTCAGTTGTTAATGCTAACTTAGGAAAAGAATGTGATCCTAATGGTAATTTAATAAATGCTTGGGGTCCAAGCGCTTGTGGCTGTCCATTGGGAACTTCATGGAATGGAGTAACCTGTGCTGCACCAAGTGCAAATTGTCAAATGACAATTAATCCAAGACCTTTCATCGTAGACGGAAATACTTACAATCCTGCTGATGGAAAAGTCAACATTGTTTTAACTTATAATAATACTAATCCAGGTACTGCAAATATTGCATGTGGAAATGGTTTAACAGTAACTGCACCATGCATACTTACTCCTGGAACAACTCAAGGAACTTGTAATGCAGTTTGTAGTTATACAAATTCAGGACCATATCCTGCTACCAAACAAATTGATGCCATTCTAGATACTTCAATAAATTGCGGAACTCAACCAATTGAAATTTTACCACCACAACAAGTTAATGGAACTACAGTAGTTTCAGTAACAGATTGTGCAACTGGAAGACCATTGCAATCAAGTTTAGTTCAAATTACTAGTGCTGGAACTTTCAATCCTGCTTATGCTTCAGGACTTTACACTGATTCATCTGGAAGTGTTGCACTAATAGATTTGCCTCCTAATGGTTACAATATTCAAGTTTCAAGAGGAAATTATTCTTCAGTTCAACTAAGTTCTAATGTACAGGCTGGAGTTACTGCTCCTTTAAGCGTTTGTTTAAGTCCAATTACTAGCACTTGTTCTTTAACAGCTTACTTACTAGGAATTACTCCTCCTCAAGATCAATTTTCAAATGACATTATTTACAATTTAATCGTAAAAACAGGAAACAATACTTACACTGTAACTCCTACATATCAATCTGACATTCAAAGTACTTTCTCAAGTACTTCGTTCGTTTTAACTTCTTATTCATCTTACTTGTTGAACTTTACAATTCAACCAACTTCTACATTCACTGGAAGCGCTTTTGCAAACATTAATCTTGCAACAAACGATTCTTCTTGCGCTGCTAACTTATTGATTCCACTAACATTACCCGGAGGCGTCACACTAGATATTGCTGACAATTATAGAACTGCATTCCCAGGACAAAAAGAATGTTTTAACATGGTTTTGAGAAATACGCTCAATGATGTTGTCGACGTTAGTTTGACTACAAATTCAGTTCTACCAGTTTCATTTGATTTTGATAGAATTAGAATGAGCGCTGGAGAAGTTCAAAACGATCAAATGTGCGTTACTATTCCAACCATTCAAACAAGTGGATCTCAAAGTTCTCAAAGCGTTTTCGTTAGTGATTTAACAAGTACTGGAAGAGGCGGTTTTGCAAATGTCGTTCTTAACATTCCTAATCAAAATGCTTTCTCTGCAACTAGTGCAACTGACTTGAATAGTTGTTTACAATTGCCTTCAAATGCAATTGTTTATCATAAGATTACTTTAACCAACAACAATGGAAAGAGTGACGATTATACTGCAACAATTGAACCTAGCGATGACATTAAAGTTTCATTATTAGATTCAAGTGTTAATGCATTCCAAAAAGGAACTACTCAAGACGTTACAGTAATAGTAGATCCAACTAATGCTCAAACTCAAGGAGACCATTATTATGTTTTGAAATTATTAAATCACGGAGTCACTGCCTTCACTCAACAATTATGTTACACTTTGAAACCAATTTTCAGTGTTGCAGGAAGCTTGTCACAAACTTCATTACTAATGAACTTCAATGACACTCAAACAGTTGACTTGAACTTGAAGAACAATGGAAACATTAGAGATTCCTATATTATTGTTCCATCATCTAGAGCAGTAACATTATCACAATCTAGTATTACACTAAATGCTGGAGAAGATTATGATTTCAATTTAAACATTGACGCTTCAAAACTAACTTCTGGAGCCACTAACAACATTAACATTAACGTTTACAGTTTGAATAAAGTTCCAAACGGTCAATCTAAAATTGCAACAATTCAACTTCCAGTCACAGTCAACAGAAGACCAGGACAAAAGAGCGATTTGAATGGAATATATGTTTCAGATCCTGACGTTTCATTCAACAATGATAACATTCTATTGCAATTCTTGGCAAGAAACAATGGAGCAAGCGTAATTACTTTTGGAATCCAATTAAGAGGATTGCCATTAGATTGGAATATCAACGTAACTCCTTCAAGCATTTTAACATTACAACCAGGAGCACAAGAATTCTTTAACGTAACCTTGCAAGTTCCAGCAAATAGCGAAGCCAGATTATACGATGGACAATTAGCAGTTACTACTGCCGATGGTTCAGCTGAAAATGTTAAAGGCTTTACAATTGACGCTACTCAAGCAGGAGCAGGAACTCCATTCACTGCAGGACAATTCATTTCAGGAGTAAGCAATACTACTTTGATAATCATCGTACTTTTGATAATCGCAGCGGTAATCCTCATAATGAATAGAGGCCGTTTGAAGGAAATGATTAAAAAGTAATTTTCTATTTTTCTTTTTAAGGTTGCATCCATTCAATTTCATAGTATTCAAATTGGCTTTTAGGCAATTCAATTCTTTTTATTCTATAATAAGTAATTGCAGTTTCTCTATCACAAATGGCTAGAAGTAAATCCAAGCCTAGTTCTTTAGATTCTTGTATTGCACGAGATAATTCGTTGCCGCCTATTTCTTCTTCTTCGCTTAAGGCTAGCATTGCATATTTAGGCTGTTCAATATTCGGCTTGTCAGAGTTTCCTCCATGCCTATAATATAATAGAAAATCTAGTTTGGCTTTAGTGTTTTTTTTCTTACCAGGAATTGCCAAAATAAATGTTTTCTTTACTCCATGAGCTACCCTAATTGCTCGACTCCATTCTGAAATTATTAGTTTAGCTTGTCTTGGGAATACTTGAATGACGTGTTTTGAATGCATCCATTCTTCAGTATCTAAAACTGGTTTTGCTCCTGGGAAGTAAAGTCTGAAGTGTGTTCCGAATTTGAATCCAGTTTTTACAACATAATTCTTAAGCCTCCATTCTTCGTAAACACTATACAAACTCTTGAAGTCTTTTCTTCTCAAGCTGGCTTGCTTGATTATTTGCTTTTCCGAGTAATTGCATTTCATTTTAGCGTTTCTGATTAGGAATAATGTTTCGTAGGCATCTAATTTGCCATACTGACCGTGTTTTCTTGCTTTGTAAGTTCCGTATTGTCCTAGCCAGTATTGCTCGTACAAGTTTGCTGCTACTTCGTTATCATCAATAACTCCCATTAAGTCGTCTTTGAAAAAAAGTATTTTAGTTTTACTTAATTTGGGAAGTTTTACTGAATTGTCAGGATACTTGATTACTGGACTTTTTCCATAATGTTCTTTTGCTTCACTAATATTTCTAGCAATTAATCCCTTGTCCCTCCAATCTTTGAATGCAAAATATTTTGCTAAGAACTTTTCTTCATTTGAATGTTTGCCTGCAAGTTCATTGAAAGAAATTGGCTTAAGAGTCTTACTGTTAAAAATTAAAGCATTTCTTACTTCGTTTAGGTACATTGCTTCAAAAGTGTCCAAGTCTAAAGTGGATTTTTCTTTAAGACTTTTTACTCCAAAAAATCCTTTTTCGAGGCTAGTATAACTGCTTGCTTCTTGAACCTTGAAATTCTTGCCATTAAACAAAATTTCTACTGACATTACTAACTAGTAATCTTTACTTCTTTTAAAAATGATTTTTACGAGGCATAATCACTTTTTTATATGCCAGAATCGTTATTTTCTAATAATCTTTAAGAGGCTGTGTTTCAATGAAATTCTATACAATTGTTTTGGCATTGTTTGCTTTAACCTTCATGGTTTTTGCAGTAGATAATTCTACTGGAAATGTTACGGTAACTCCTTCACCTACCGATGTTCCTAACGCTACAATTACTCCCTCAATAACCCCAAACTTTACTGGAAACTTTACCTGCGCTCCATTCAAATTCATGATTCCTCAAGGACCTAGATCAGGAGCATACGAAGGATACTGTCTTACAATACAAGGGGGATTAGTTCACGATCAAGCTGGAAATGAATGGTGTTGTGCAGCAAAAAATAATCAAAAAGGAGAAGAAAACAACACTAGAAAAGATGATCGAAATCCTAACGATAATTTCACTTGCGCTCCATACAAGTTTGTAATTCCACAAAATGCTGGAAAACAAAAATACGAAACTGCTTGCACTAACCAAAATGGAACAATCAAGAATAGAACTCTACCAAATAATGAAACTCAAGAATGGTGTTGCAATACAATTCTACACAAACAAGAACAGAAAAATCAAACTCTAGGAGACTTGCAAGGAATAATCAAGAATTTACAAGCTCAAATCAGAGATTTACAAGCCAAACTTGCAATGTGCTTAATTGGTTCTAAGAATGGAAGAGGTTCAGGAAGTAGAAAAGACTTCAATTCATCCAATGAAACTGGAAGCAATGATTCAACATTAGGATTACCTGAAGGCCAATTAAGAATAAGACCTTCAATCAACCCACCTGGAAGCGAAGATCATGGCTCAGGAAATGGAGGCCAAGGTTCAGGAGATCAAAATCAAGGACCAGGTTCAGGCGGAGACCACAAGCCAAATGGAAGAGGATAATTAGTTTCTCTTCTTATTTTATATAGTTTTGAAGAGTAATCTTATTCATGATTACCTCAAAATTCGGCTTACTACTTTTAACTTGTATTTTGGCTGCTAGCGCAACCGGTGTCTTTGACACTATTTGTTTTACTGCTTTAGGCAACGGCCAATTCAAGATTAGCAGTACTATCCCTAACGCGTTTACTATGAATGCTCTTGATGTTCAATCTAGTTTGACTACTGGCCAAGAATTTTACATTAATGGCTTTGGAAAACTAAGCTTAACTCCAGGAACTACTGGAATAAAAACTTTTTACGGTTTTACTGGTGCAACATACAATCCAATTGGAGGAATCAAAATTGGTTTTAGTTTCCTGCACACTCTCACTCGTCTCAACAATCCTTACAATTATGCCTTTGAAATAATTGACGCTGACGGAGAATACTTTTACTTCTTTTCTGATTTAGATTTAAGTTCATTCAACAGACCATCTACCACTAAAGTTTGGGATTACAATGCCAGAGCTTGGACGCCTGGACGCGCATTAGGTTCAGAAAATAAATTAAAATACGTTTCAGGAGATGCAAATACCAGATGCTTTACTGTTACTTCAAGAAATTACGTTCCACCAGTTAATACTAAAACAACAATTAACTGCAACAGCAATGTAGTATCCCTAAAATGTTTCAGCGTAAACAATAACATTGCAAGCATAAGCAAGAGTTCTACCATTCAAGTTACAACTACTGTAAAAACTACTGCAACAACCAACATCACTCCTACAGCCACGGCTACACCTGCTACTGTCACGGCAACTATAACGCCTACTGCAACCATTACTCCAACTAGCACTTCAAGTTCAACAACACAAACAACCACTAAAGTTGCTGTTACTGGCAGTCGTTTTATCAAAAGTTATGCAATAAAAAGCGCAGTAATATGCAGTACTTTGAGCGCTTCTGATTGTTTAGACAATAATTGCTACTGGTATGGTAACAAAGACACTGGATTTTGTCTTGATTCAGAATTACAAATAGACTGCTCAAAGTAGAATTGCTTTGTTTTTACCTCTTCGGAAGGCTTAAAAGTTAATTTGGACTTAATATATTATATATAAAGCATTAATGAAATTTTTCAATAAATTATACTATTAATTTAAAATTTCTCAAAGGTGGGTTTTAATGAGTGAAAATCAAATTTCAAGACAACAAGTATTGCCAGAAGGCTCAAATAGAGTACTCGGAAGAGATGCTCAAAGAATTAACATTGCAGTCGGCTACGCCGTAGCTCAAGCAGTCAAAACTACTTTAGGTCCAAAAGGAATGGACAAAATGCTGGTAGACGAAATGGGAGACATTACGATTACTAACGACGGAGCAACTATTCTCAAGGAAATGAATGTTGGTCATCCTGCAGCTAAAATGCTAGTAGAAATCGCTAAAACTCAAGATTCAGAAGTTGGAGACGGAACCACTACTTCAGTCGTACTAGCTGGAGAATTATTAAAGAACGCTTCAGGCTTGTTAGATCAAGACATTCACGCTTCAACAATCATTAATGGTTACAAAATGGCTGCAGAAAAATCACAAGACTTGCTAAATACTTTAAGCGAATCAATTACCATCAAAGACACTGCAACTCTCGAAAAAATTGCAAGCATTTCAATGGGAAGCAAAACTTCAGGAACCGGAAATGCTAAAGATTTTCTAGCAAAACTAGTAGTCGGAGCAGTTACGAGCGTTTCAGAAGTAAAGAACGGAGCAGTTTCAATTGAAAAAGACTTGATTAAAAGAGAAAAGAAAATGGGAGGAAGCATTACTGAAACCCAATTAATTCAAGGAGTCTTGATTGACAAAGAAATTACTCATCCTGCAATGCCAAAGAAAATTGAAAACGCTAAAATTGCTTTACTAGACTGTGCAATTGAAATTGAAAAAACTGAAGTAGACGCTAAAATTAGCATTACAAGTCCAGAACAAATGACTGCATTTTTAGACCAAGAAGAAAAAATGTTGAAAGACATGGTAGAAAAAATCAAAGCATCAGGAGCAAACGTAGTCTTCTGTCAAAAAGGAATTGACGACGTAGCACAACACTACTTATCAAAACATGCAATTGCTGCAGCAAGAAGAGTCAAGAAAAGCGACATGGAAAAACTAGCAAAAGCAACTGGAGCAAGAGTGGTTACAACCATTGATGGTTTAACTGCGAAAGACTTGGGTCACGCTGGAATGGTTAGAGAAGAAAAAATTGCTGGAGAACAAATGGTTTTCGTAGAAAAATGCAAGGAACCAAAATCAGTTACATTACTAGTCAGAGGAGGAACTCAACACGTAGTCGACGAAGCAGAAAGAGCTGTCGAAGACGCAATCGGAGCAGTTGCAAGCGCAATTGAATTAGGAAAATACGTTACCGGAGGAGGAAGTATTGAAATGGAACTCTCAGGCAAACTCAAAAAGTACGCAGTAGAAGTCGGAGGAAGAGAACAACTTGCAATACACGCTTTTGCAGAAGCACTCGAAATAATTCCAAGAACTCTAGCAGAATCATGCGGAATGGATTCAGTAGACACTCTAGTCGAATTAAGAAACAAGCATGAAAAAAATGGAAAGACAATGGGAGTAAATGTTTACAGTGCAAAAGTAGATGACATGAAAAAAGCTAATGTCCTAGAACCAATGAAAATCAAGAAGCAAGCCATTTCAAGTGCAAGCGAAGTAACTGAAATGATCTTAAGAATTGATGACATCATTGCAAGTCGAGGCAAGCCAGCAGCACCAGGAGGAATGGGAATGCCTGGCATGGACATGGATTAAGATTATATTCTATAAATGAATAAGCCAATAGGGAATTATATGGCAATGAAATGTGATGTTAAAAGTACGGCACTAGCTGCAGGCATATTATGGGGCTTGGCACTATTATTTTTAGGCTTAATCTCAGCAGCAACTGGAGGCTATGCAAGTGAATTCATAAATACATTTGGATCAGTATACTTCGGATATGCTCCTACTTTTATTGGTGCAATAATAGGCGGAATATTAGGTTTTATTGACGGAGCCATTGCAGGCGCAATATTCGCTTGGCTATATAATTATTTTTCAAAATAACTTTATTTAAATTTGCTCATCCACAATTATTAGTTAATTAGCTTAGTTTACTGCCGCTGTAGCTCAACCCGGGAGAGCGTCTCGCTGAAGACGGGTATGTTGCCGGTTCAAATCCGGCCAGCGGCACTTTTGATTGCTTATATATCCGTTTAGACTAATTATTTTATGTTGAATAAACTTATTGTTCTTTCATTGCTTATGGTTTCTTTAACCATTGCAAGTAATTTTAATTATAATTTTGTTTTGAAGAATTTTAATTTTGAGACTACTGATCATAAGATTACTTCAAACATTTTATGCAGCGGAACGGATCAAGTGCATTTTTATTTTGCACCGGATTTTACTAAGGAATTAAACCTTCAAGATTGGTTTTCAATTAATTCTAAGAGAATTCAAGAGAAATTAAATACTTTTACTCACATTACTGTAACTAACTTAGAACCTACTCTTGTTAAAAAACCTTTAAATGGCCAATTCAATTTTGAGCCTTATGATTATTTTCAAGACTTCATTAATTCTAAAGGACAAGTTTTTACTATAATGAATTTAAATTGTGCTACTAAGGACGGAAAGCAAGTTGGATCTTATACCATAACTCTTCTTAATGACCATAAGTATTATGAGACTTTTGCATTGCTTTTTGATAATTCAAATGGACCAATTTATCGTCTAATATCAACATCAGGCGATTATCCAGAGTCAAAGGTTCTACATGTTCAGACTGGCGCTATTAATTATTTAACTCTTAATTCTGGTTCGTCATTAAAATTATACAAGAAAAAATAAATTCCAAAGTTCACTCTACTGAATTACTTCTTTTTCTTAGGAGTTAGACTAGGTATTTTACCGTATTTTATCAAGACTTCATTAAATTCTTCTCTCAGTTTGCCCTTAGGTGGAACTGCATTGAGAGGAAGTCTTCCACGCTTATTAGAAATAGTATGATCTGCACCTTTTTTGATTAACAATTCAAAGTTTTTCACTAAACCTGCTTCGCAAGCATGACGTACTGCAGTATTTCCGTCCACGTCTTTAACATTAATGTCCTGAACGTAAGGCAATAATTGTTGAAGAAAATAAGAATCTTTTTGTCGTGAAGCCACATGAATTGCACGTATAAGTAACTTGTTCGCGTGATCTTGATTAACTCCACGATCGCGCAAGTAATCAAACATTTCTTTTCGTCCGTGTTTTATTGCCTCATGAATTAAACTATCTCCATGCTCATTAAGAGAATGAATATTGGCTCCTTGAGAGACTGCTTTCCTGATTTTTTTCACGTCCCCCGAAGCAACTGTTTTAAACAATTCACGAGTTTTGCTTATCTCGTTCATATCTTTTCTTAAGTTTTTTAAAAAAGCCATGATGATTATTATCCCTGCAAGAGTTAAAAACTTATTTTCTTAATTAATAGAGATGAAAAAAGTTTTTGGAGTTGACTGGAATATTTTTCTGCTTGGCTTAGTCAGTTTTTTTACTGATGTAAGCAGTGAAATGATTTTTTCAGTCTTTTCAATTTTTGTGGTAACTTTCCTAGGTTTTTCAACTTTTCTCCTAGGCTTGATGGAAGGCTTAAGCGATTTTGCCAGTTCTAGTTTGGATTACGTGTCAGGATTCTTGTCAGACAAGTTAGGAAAGAAAAAATTCTTGACTTTAAGTGGTTATGGTTTTTCAACTTTAGCTAAATCAGTTTTAGTCATTGCTAATTCGACGGTTATTGCTTTTTCTTTCAGAGTTTTGGAAAGATTAGGAAAATCTTTCAGAGGTCCACCTAGAGACTCTTGGATTGCAAGTTTAAGCAATAAAGAAAGTAAAGGTTACTCTTTTGGTTTTCATAAGACTTTAGACAAAGCCGGAGCAGTAGTCGGGCCATTAATTGCTTACTGGCTCTTAAGTTCTTTCGGCCAGACACTTGACACTTTTCACTTGCTTTTCATAGTGGCTTTAATTTCAAGCATCATTGCAGTAGCATTGCTCTTTTTGATTCCTGATAAAGTTGAGAAGCCGAAGAAGAAAGAATTTTTCTTTAGTTCGTTCAAGAATTTGTCTAAGAATTTCAAACATTACTTGCTCAGCGCAAGCATTTTTTCTCTGGCTTACTTTAGTTTTGGATTTCTCATGCTAAAAGCTTACTTAATTGGATTTCAAATTAAAGACGTAGTGTTATTGTATGCATTATTCAACTTTTCATTTGTCCTCTTCGCCATTCCAATTGGAAAACTAGGCGATTGGATTGGTAGAAAGAAAATTATTGCATTGAGTTATGTTTTATATTTCATAATGAGTTTAGGCTTTGTTTTTGCAACTACAAAACTAGAAATAATATTACTCTTCATTTTATTCGGTTTGTTTTATTCTATTGACGAGGCTCAAAGCAAGGCATACATTACTGACTTGGAAGCAAAGAAGAAGGGAGTGGCCATCGGATCTTATAATTTCGTGACTGGATTGGTTTATTTGCCTGCTTCAGTCATTGCAGGATTGCTTTGGATGGTCAACCCAAGTTATGCTTTTGCCTTTGCAGGATTAACTTCAATAACGGCCTTGATTGTTTTTACACTGTAAAGCGTATTAATTGTTAATTCCTTACTATTTTTGCCATGAAAAAGCGTGTTGTACTTGTAACAGTATTCCTTAGTCTTCTCTTGTTTTTTCTAGTCGTATTTGTCGCTGACTTGGCTACTTATCAACTGAGTTTTGGGCTTCAGCTTAGTGCTCAGTCAGTTAATTTACAACACGGCAAGCCTGTAAACGTGTCTTTTACAATGATTAATCCTGACGTGTTCTGCAGTCTTTCATGCAATTATAGCTTATACGGGGCAGGAATCATAGTTGATGCACAGGAAAGCAAAATTATCGATTCTAATAGTAATTTAACAATTACTTATTCTCTTGCTGCACCATCAAAGGAAGCTGGCGGAATTAGTGGACAGAATTTCTATTGGTTTAGCGCTTCCTGCGAAGAAAGAAATAATGTTCTCACTTCGATTATCTGCAGTAATTCTAATAGTCAAGGAGCTACTTTCACTTTGAATTACGACATTAGCAGTGAAGAAAAAACTAATAAGACTTATTTAGATGCTAACCTGCCTTTAGTGAACACTAATTTAGGTTTGCTTGAAAAAGAAATTTATAACTTGCAATCACGATTTAACAAGACACCTCAGACTGTCTTAGTTAATGACCTGAAAGATAGATTCACTCAGATTAATAATGAATTTAATAATTATACTCTAGAACAAAAGGAGATTACGGATTATTATAATTCCCTAGATTTTTTTGGAGCCTACAATTTATATTCTCAGTATGATTTTTCAGGCTTGCAGTCTTTGCTTCTTAACGCTTCTAATTTAGATCAGGATCTTACTGGTAGATTTGACTTACATAATAATTTAACTAGAGAAATTAACAGTTTCAGTCCCAATTTGAATAGCTTAATCCCTTTGATTAAAGTTTTTTCTCTTCAAACAACTTTTACCGCAATAGATTACAATATTCAAGAAGTTTCAAGTGAATTTAGTTCGGCTTCATTCCAAAATTACAGTGATGTCGAATTAACGGCCAATGCTATTGCTTCAGAAATAAGTGATTTAAATCAAACTCTAAGATTAAAAGAAACAAACCTCAAGAAAGATTTCATAAATCAAGTTAATAATGAGACAAACAAATTATGCAATTACGGCGATTGCAATACTAGTATCAGTTTAAACGAAAACACAAGCATAATTGACTTTCTTAATTTAACTTGTACAGTTCAAGTGCCTGCATTATCAAACGAATTTCAAAAAACTAACTTGCAATTAAAAGGACAATATTCTTTTGAAATAAACATGACTGCCGGCGACAATCAAGTAATTGGAGTTGAAAATTATTTGATAGGAAAATTAAATTCAATAAGACAATACGTCTACCAGTTATTGAATAATGATTCTTATCAAACTGACGTGAGTTATTGTGATCCGAATTTAGTCAACGTTTCCATTACCGAGTTAAATCAAACAATTTCAAACTGCACTAGACTGCAGAATGACATAATCTTGCAGATAAGTAATCCTGATTTTTCAGACGGACCCATTAATTTCACTAAAAAAACTGTTCCAGGAAGCGTGTTGAATTATTCTGACATACATTTATTGAATCTTGAAACAGTCCCGCCTCTAGTGAATTTGACTTTTGAAAATAATTTCCAGGAAAACATTAACAATTATTGTTATCTTAATGCATCGGATTTGACTCCAAGCAATTCAAGTGTTTCAGGAGCAGTAAGTCCTCAAGGAGAAGTTCTCGTAAATTCAAGTTTAATACAATTAGCTCAGCATCAAAGCCAATGCTGTGTTTTCGGAAGCTGCAAACCTTGCTGTGAAGGAGACTCTTGTCAGAATGACGTGACTTCTTACCCGATAATTTTATTACATGGTCATGCTTTCTTTGAAAGCAGTAACGTTCCAGCTTATCCTTTAGATGATTTTAACAGCATAACTGGCGCTTTACAGTCTGACGGAATTATTCCTGCAGGAATCTTAACTCCATCAACTGATATTCGTGGAGTACCTGAAGGAGATTGGGGCAAAGCAGGAGTTCCATTAAGCGTTAAAGTAACTTACTATTATGGAGTTTATGATGAAAATGGAAAGTCAATAGCACAACCCTCAGAAAACGAGTCAATAGAAACTTACGCGAAAAGATTAAAAGACTCAATAGACTTGCTGAAGTACCGCACAAACAGATCTCAAGTAATAATCATTGCACATTCAATGGGAGGACTAGTTGCAAGAGAATACATTCGAGAATTTGGTTCTGATTCGGTTTATAAACTTATAATGATTGCAACACCGAACAATGGAATAACTAGTAATGCAGCTCAATTCTGCAATCTTTTAAGTGGAACTGCCGCAGAGTGTAATGAAATGGAAGGAAACAGTACTTTCCTACAGACATTAAATTCACAAACGCCAGTCGGAAACACTAGTTACTATACTATTGCAGGAACAGGATGCGGTGGAGGTGATGGAGTAGTAGACAGCAATAACGTGTACTTATATTATGGAACTAACTATCTAGTTCCAGGAAAGTGCGCCGGAGTATTGAATACTGACATGCATACTCAATTACTTGATCCAAAAACATATCCGTTAGTCTTCAGTACTTTACTGAGAATATTAAAACAGTAAGTAGTGTGCTATTTTTCTTTTTTAGTAGAATTTATTCTTGCTAATATTATCACGTTTACTATTGGAATTAACATTAACAAGGAAAGCCATTGTTTCGACTTGGTTTTAAACACGCGACTCCAAGCCCAAACATAAAGCAAAATAGGAAAAACTAAGCATAAGAGAAAACCAAGTCCGAAGAGAATTATGAGGGATACAAGATTATAAGAGATTGGAGAAAGCATTAATATTGAAAATAAGATTACAGGCGATATTACTAATAACCACCATTTAGAAAGCCTAGCATTTTTAATTAATAAGTAAAAGTTTCCATAAGGAACGTAAGCAAGCCAAGATTTATTCAACTTATTCTTAACAGTAAGCTTCTTTTCATAGAATGCCAGAAGAAAATAAAGAACTAACACGATAAAAAGAATTAAATTCAAATTATTTTCAAAATAATTATTCGTATTCAAATTAATAAAATCCCGTAAAGCCACATCACCAATAATGACCATTACAAACAAACTTCCAAACAACGGCCCTAAAGCCCAAACCAATACTGGAATGGATAGCGGAAAGAATGAGATTAAAGAAATTAAATACGAAATTAAGTCAAACACGATAAAACACTCTAAAGTAAATTACTCAAAGAAGACTTAAAAGAATTACTAAAAAATTCATCTTAAATTTTTTTGGGTTTTTTAATCTTCCAGCTTTTAACATCTATAATAAATTTTTTTCCATTCCATTTCTTAATGTATTGTAATTGAGTGTGGGCTTCAATTCCTAGTTTATCCAATGTTTTTTGCAATGGTTTTGGAATTTCATGTACTGCGTTAACCTTTCCCTTCCGGTAATTCGTTACGAGTAGGTTTCTTCCATTGTGTGTCAAGTGTATTGCCAAAGGAAGTTCTGCCCCTACAAAGCCCTGGCTTCTCATAAAGTTTACTGCGTTCTGGAGTCTCTGCAATGGATTGGGATGACGTGTTAACTTTAACGCATTATTCAAGGTTAGTAATATTCGCGCTTCTTCTAAAATACTGCCTTTTCTTCTTTCTGTTTTCAACATCATTCCTTTAGGCTTTAATCCTTCTCTTGTTTTTCCAAATAAAGCTCTTGGAACGTGCTCTCCTATTTCAAGCTTGTCTTTAAACCGGTTAATGAATCTTATTATTCTTTCCGGGCTAGTTCGAGTATGGTGAAATATTATTAGCCTGCCATGGCTTGTAGGAAGTATTTTCAAGTTTTCCGTTTGATGCTGTATTATCTTGCCACTAGAATCGCGAAGCAAATATATTTCGTCTTTAATCATTTTTTCCTTTAAATATTAACGGTAAAAAAATTAATTAACTTACTTTTTTGTTAGTATTGAGTAATTAGTTAGACTTCTGACTCTTACTTTGTTATTTTGGTTGATAATATAGTCCTACTAATCCTGATTTGAAGGTTTTAGTTTTAATTAATCCTAAGTCTAGTTTTTGTTTGATTCCGTTCAATAAAGTATGGCCTGCACCCAAGATTAATGGATTCACCATGATCCGGTATTCGTCAATCAAATTATTTTCTATGAATGTCAAGGCGAGGTTGGAGCTTCCAAACATTGCCATACTCTTGCCTTCCGTTTGTTTTAACTTGAAGACTTCTTCGGGCACGTTTTCTTTGATTAAACTTGAATTATTCCAGTCTACTTTGTCAAGAGTTCTAGAGAAAGCAATTTTCTTCAAGCTATTCATTTTATTAGCTATGATTGGATCGTCCTTGATCGCGTTTTCTGTTGGCCAGTATTTTGCCATTAACTCGTAAGTCACTCGTCCAAACAAAAGCGTGTCTACAGTATTCAGGAATTCTTCAGCATATTCATTCCATTCAGAGTCAACATGATGCCAGTCTAATTCATGATTAGGCCCTTCAAAGTAACCATCGAGAGTTATCATATTTTGAAAAACTATTTTCCTCATATTAATCACCTTAATTAACTCATAACAGAATTATTAAAAGAATTGATGAATTAATATTTAAGTGAAGTAAACATGCCTGGAAACAAATTACTTGAAAGAAAGAAAAAAATTAGGGAAGCACCTTTAGAACATCAGAGGAACTTATTTAATTCACTTGAAGAAGAAGCTGCGGAACGCCAAAACATAAGGAGGCTCTGGCAAGCAAGAAAAAACGAGAAGAAATTACAAAACGAAGAAGAATAAAAATACTAATTATTTAATTTAGAATTCACGGTCATTTCAGGAATAAGCCGACTATGAAACTACTAATGCAGAACATTAACGTTGCAATTGGAACGCTTCCTGCAATATTCAAGTAAGTGCTCAGGTCATTATTGCTATCTTCAATTTGAGAATTCAAGAAAGTCAATAGAATAACTATTTCTAGAACGTAGACTCCCATGATCAAAGAGAAAGTTGCTGGGTCTACAGTATTTTGAGTTGCACTTGAACTCAAGAATCCTGAGAAACTAGATAATCCTCCTAATTGAGAACTGGCTCCGGAATTAAAATTGGATTGAAGCGCTCCTGAACCACTGGAATTTCCAATGCTTCCTAAGATTACTGACTGCATTACTGCTACTACTGCCAAGACTATTGGAGCCACGAAAGTAGCCATAGTCGAAAGCATTGAAGTAATTTCTGAAAGCATTTTTCTTAAATTCTCGTCAATCTTTTGAGCGTCACGAATTTGAATTGACAAATTAATGATTGACTTAGCCGCAACGTTAACTCCCAAGCCTACTGAATCACTCATTACTTTCAAACCACTTCTGATAATCTTGGAAGGAATTAATCTTACTGCTCCGAAAGTCCTGTCAAAAATAGCCGTCTCTACAGTCATTCCCAAGGTAGTAATATTGTCTAAAATTTTCCTGAACACTTTTTGAGCCATAATACTCCTAGGCTGAAATTCTACTGCGCTCTTCAAAGCTTGCTCCATTGGCTTGTTCTCTCCAAGCCTTGAAGCCAAAACATAAATAGCGTCCTTGAATTCTCCTTCCATGGCACGAATTTCATCTTGAATGCGCTTCCGCTCGCTGTAAGTAGCCCACAAGTAGAAGCTTATAGCCATTGCCAAGCCAAGTAAAAATCCGTAAATCGAAAATCTTGAAATAAAGTAAATAGGAATTATAGTTCCATGAGTATCAGGAGGATTAACCAAGAAACCCCATTTCAAGTAAAGAGTACTATGAAGCATTGAACTTCTTTCAAAATTCTGCCAAGAAGAATAAATTCCTTTGTCAATATAATAACCCGTAAAAACGAATGCAAAGAATATCAATAGTGAAAGCAAGAACGTGTTAAATTGTATTCCTGCAAACTTAACAGTTCCAGGTTTTGACAATCCTGGAAAATCAGTTCCGACTCGAGGCGGAACGTAAGTAGGAGGCCTTGAAGTTAAAATCATTTTACCATAAGTGTAAATTCCAATTGGAATGAGAATATTATAAATTAAAATTACGAACCAAGCTTGACCTAAAATACTATTCTGGTCTCCAGAAAGACTTCCTGCAATAGGCAGGATAATTGCAAGCATTAAAGGAAGTAGTATTCCAAAGTAATACAATAATACTGTAGGCTGGTGCAAGGCTCTAGCATAACCTTCCATTTTTTCCTTAGAACCTTCTAACACGTCCTTCAAAGCTTTTTCAAGCAAAGCTTCTTTTCTTCCTTTATCATTTTCCAAAACACTTGATCTTAAAATCATTAATGATTGCTTGAATTCGTCGCTGACAATTCCCCAACGGTAAGCCAAATCATCCAAACCTTCTTCAACACTTTCGTACTTTCCGATTTGAACGTAATAAACTAGAGTTTTAAAATCTTCAGCAATCTTTCCTCTACCGTGAACTGCAGCAAACTCTACTGCCTTTTCTAGATTAGGAGACAATCTCATACTCATAATCAAGTAGTTAACTATTTCCGGAATGTAACCCAAGCTTAAACTTTTTTCTCGTTCAATTGCAGAATTCAGCATTGAATTCAAAAGCAATTCAGTAAACTTTTTACCAAACAGTAATATGACTAGCAAAATTC
>CABMDW010000076.1 GCA_902385045.1 uncultured archaeon
ATATTTTGCAGGATTTGCATTATCTGAAACAATGGCTGGAAATAGGATTAAGAAAGACTTGAGTTTCTTAAGAGAATTTTTCCTCCTATTCTTCTTCGTGGTATTCGGTTCGACTTTATTTTATAATACTGCTACAGGAAAGCTTGCACTTCCAAACACACAGACAATAATAAATCTTGTAGGCATAGCTGCGATAATAACCGTTCTAATGATACTTATTCATTTTTCAGTATTCAGTTATTTTGGAAAGAAATTTGGTTTGAACAGTGAAAATTCTAGCACTGCGGCAATAATGTTGACGCCCTTAGGGGAATTTGCAATAATAATTGCAGCAGCTAGTCAGCAAGTATTAGGTTCATCAGAAGCACAGTTAATAGGGCCTCTGGCATTTCTAATGGTAATAATCTCCTTGTTAACCTTCAAGCCATTATATTCATTAAAAGAACATCATAAGAAATTATCTGAAATATTGAGAGGTAAAGACGTGGTGGAACCTGTAAGTCAAGAAAATTTGCTAGCTCATACTCATAATAATCATAGATTGCTTAAGAGTGTTTTTCTTAACTTTTTGATTATCTTAAGCTTACTAGCAATAGCTTTTAACTTTTATTATGTTACTCCAAAAGATGTTCTAGGATTTCAATACAGTACGCAAATAACATATCTTCTATTATTTTTGTTGTTTTCATCATATTCTTTTATTATTTTGTACAGAGATTTCAAAATGATAGTACGAAGAGCTTCTTCAGTAAAGGAAAGAGGAGAAGTAATGAAGCCTTTTTGATTGAAAAATTACTTGGAATAAGTCTTTAATAAAAGAAAAACAATAATACCTTTATGAAAGTTCATGCAATAATATTTCTATTCATGGCAGCGGGAATATTGATTTCAGGATTTATTGTAATACAGCAAAGTATTTCTAATTTGCAACAAAATTCAAATCAATTCGTTCAAAAAAGTATTAACGAAACTCCATTTGAAACTTTAAAGCAAGAGTACTTAGCTAAAAGCGCTAAAACTCCTTATAGAGTTCCGATAACTATTTTGAATAAATATCCTAGTAACGTTGATTTCTGTAATGCGTTTTGTAACACTAATTGCATTGTAGAAAACAGAGTAAATGACAGTAATTACATTAACGTATACTGCTAAAACCATTTTGTTAAATTATTTTCCCTCTTTGATTTTTCTTCCTTAATTTCAGAAATAGTATTCAAAACTCTTTCTTTTGAAAAACCATTAGAAGTTGTAAGCCACTCAACTAAACTAGGATAGTCTGGTTTGACTTCAGGAATATCCGTGATTTCAACAATTTTAGGATTTTTGAATAAGTCAAGCAATGGTTCGTAATCAAAATCTACTTTTAATTCCTCAACAATTTCTTTGAAAGAAGAATGTTTTTTAACTAGAATTAAACCTTTTTTTAGTCCTATTCCTTTTACTCCTTCGTTAAAATCGGTTCCCATTAAAATTGAAAGCCACGTTACTTTTTCTCTAGTTAGTTTAAGTTTTTGCAAGTTTTTTTTAACGTCTAAGAATTCTGGAGAAACTTCTTTCTTTACTCCGCCGACTAATCGTCTTGGACTAACTGCAACATTTCTATAAATTTTATTTGCTCCGAATAAGATGGCATCTTAATCTTGAGTTCGTACTCCGTCAACCAATTTATTCTTCTCCAAGTAAGCACATTGGCTTTCTCCTTCTTCTAATGCTTGGATGAATGGAATTCCGCTTAATTCCAATAGTTTCTTACTGCTAGAGATTACATCTTCATCTATTATTGCAGTTCGATCAGATTGTTTTTTGACTTCAAGAAAATCTCCTTTCTTTAAGGCTTCTTGCAATTTTATTTCAGCTTGTTTTTTAGCTAATCCTCTAGTTTGCAAAGTCTTCTTTTTGAGTTCTGAAGGTCGTCCATCAAAAACATAAACTGGTTTTATGCCTAATTTGGTTAAAGTAGAATTACGGTAAAACAATCCTATTAAATGTGAAGTTACTTGCCCCTTAGAATTTTGTAATAAATTTCCTTGATAATCTCTAATAGTTGTCAAAAACTGGTAAATGCTATTGTAAGCGTCAATGGCAAGCGTTTTTCCATTTAACTCTTCCAATTTTAGTTCTTGTTTTTCAAATAATTCTCCTAAGCCTGAAACTCCCATTTATTCTACCTTAATCTCTAAGTATTAAGTTAAAGAGTAAATTAAAACTATCCCGTTTTTATTGGTTTAAACACTTATTTGTTACAATGAAAAAAACAATTTTCATAATAACTCTAGTCTTTGCAATAACCTTATTTACTTTTATTGTGACTAGTCAAATGCCCGGATGGTTGCAGTTTGCAGCCTGTATTGGAATCCTTGTAGTCTATGGAAACTACTTGAGGAGGAACTTAAAAAATGCTTCAGGCGGTTTTGGCTTTATCATGATACGAGGGACTGCTGGATTTAATACAATGAAAAAATTTGCAGAAAAATATCCTAATTTAAGCAAAGAATTATGCGATTTTGGTTTGACAATTGGATTTGGAATATTGTATTCATTTTACTTGTTTAAGTTGAGCAAGAAATTTTTTATTCATGCATTAATTTTGATTGCAATGTCCGGAGGATTATACTATCTGGCTTTACAAAACAGTACTATTGATACTACTTTTGCAATATTATTTTTCCTATTTGGATTTTTTGGATCAGGAGCGTACTTATTAGGTCAAAGTCTAGTAAACATTTTTACTACGCCAAATGCTCCACCAGCAATAGCTCCTGTAATTCCTGGAGTAACAATTCCATTATATGCAATACTGAGTATTGCAGTAATTGCCTTTGTTCATGAAGTAGCTCATGGAATAATGTGTGCAATCTATAAAATCAAGGTAAAAAGTTCTGGAATATTGTTGTTTGGGTTTATTCCAGTGGGCGCTTTTGTTGAGCCGAATGAAAAAGAATTTGAAAAGAAAAAAATTGAAGAAAAAAGACACGTGTTAATAGCAGGAAGTGCTTCAAATCTTCTATTTTTCTTCATATTCATTCCATTGTGGATACTACCGGCATTAAGTGCTCCATTATTTGTAAATCATTTGAACTTAAGTCTTACAGCAAATAGTACGATAAACAGAAGCTTTGACGATTCAACTGTTTACTCTATAAACGGAGTGAATGTAACTAGCTTAAATGACGTAAAAATAAATCAAAATACTATTACAATTCAAACCGACAAAGGGACAGTAAAAACTAAATTAGTAGACTTCAAGATAGACAGCGTAACTAATAATGATAATAAAAACATTCTTTACAAAGGAGAAATAGTTTATGATGTTGAAGGAATTGAATTAACAGACACTGCAAACCTAAGAAACTTGTTAAACTCCAGAAAATTATTGACTGTTAAAGCAAATACTAGCATGGGAGTAAAAGACGTGCATGTTAATGCTGATGGAAAAATGGGAATTACTTTTGAAGAAACACAACCGACCATAGATTTTACTGAAGAAGGACAATGGACTTGGATTGCAAACATTTTAAGAACAATTGCAGACTTCTTTTCATTAACCGCAATACTTAGTTTGTCATTATCATTGTTCAACGTATTGCCTATATTCATTACTGATGGTCATAAGATAGTTTACGACCAGCTAAAGGAATGGTTTGGAAGCGCTGGAGTAAAAATTGCAATAACAATAAGCATAATACTCGCTCTAATCTTGCTTGTAAACTTATATCCTTGGTTTTCAAAATTATTCTAAAACTAATTGTTTTATTATTAAAACGCCTTATTCTTAAGTAAAAGGTTAATGTAATGAGCGTAAGTCAAGAGTTCAAAGAAACGTTGATTGCTAGTGAAAAGAAATGGCAGTCTAAATGGGATAATGCTTTCACCGCGAAAATTAATGAAGACAAGCAAAAATACTTCATTACTATTCCTTATCCTTATGTAACTGGAAATTTACATGTAGGACACGGTAGAACTTATACTGTAACAGACTTTGTTGCTAGAATCAAGAGACTTCAAGGTTATAACGTCTTATTTCCAATCGCCTTTCACATTACTGGTACTCCAGTTCTGGCAATTTCTAACAAGCTTAATGACAATGATGAAGAAACAATAAAATTGTATGAAGAATACGTGAACTTGTATGAAAACGACTTAGAAAAATCAAAACAGATTGTTCAAACTTTTAAAGAGCCATTAAAAATAGTCGAATATTTTTCAAGCAAAATAATTAGAGACTTCAAAAGTGTAGGCTATTCTATGGATTTCAGCAGAACGTTTACTACTGGAGAGCCTTATTATAATAAATTCATTGAATGGCAGTTCAAGAGTTACGAAGAAAAAGGATTTCTCAAAAAAGCATCCTATCCAATTCTCTTTTGTCCTAAAGATAATAATGCAGTAGGAGAAGATGAGATTAAAGGAGGAGAAGATGAAAAAGTTGAAGTACAAGAATGGATTTAATTCAAATTTAAAGTTGCTTTTTAAGGAAAACCTGGATTCATTTTAACTTGTAGTTTAAGGACTGAAAATATTTAAGG
>CABMDW010000077.1 GCA_902385045.1 uncultured archaeon
AGTAGATAGCAGAGTTAAATTTTTCTTTAACTTCCTTCAAAATCTCTTCATCTGTGATAGATAGAATGGCTATCTTTATTTGCGTTATAATGGGCATTTTTATATAAATACCTTTTTATGTTCAAATTTAACTTTAAATCGGACATATTATATACTAACCATGAAGCTGTTTGTATATAAAGACCACCAACCAAGTTTTGAGTTGCTTCTGACAATCAAGAAGCATAAGGATTTAATTGATAAAACACTTGGAAAAATTCAATTTGTATATGTTGATGAAGCACTGAAGCGACAGTATCCAGATATCAAGAACTTTCCATGCCTTGTAAATGATGCTAATCAAACGTTAGAAGGAGCATCCAAGATTGCTTCTTTCTTTACCAATATCATCAGTCGCTATGAAAGAGTTAGAGATAATACAATCGGAACTAATCCAACTAATGCTGATGAACTCTTAAAGAGGACAGCTGAAAGGGACAAAGATGGAGGAGAAGGTGGAGAGGAAGCCCCATTAAAAGCTGATGAAATTCAAACTAAGATGGCTGCTTTTAGTCAAAGATATAAGTGGCCAGATAAGGAAAAGAAACCACAAGCACCACAGACAGTTCATACAACACAAGTTAGTGGGGCACCAAACAACCCTCAATTAAGACAACAGACCAACATTCCAATTAATGATGATACAATTTTAGAACATATTTATGCTGATGGTGGGACTAATTTGAATGACTTGTTAATGAGCCGTGATAAAAATTAAATTGAATGTGATTAAATGGATATTATACAATGCCAAAGCTAACACAAAAGGATTTAGAACTAATTGAATTCAATAAGCTTTTTAAGAAGCTTATTTTAGATATATCTAATCAAAAGAAAGATGATGCTATCCTTTGGGATGTAAGAAATAAAGTTAAGACAGCTATAGATTTAAATCCGACACTTGTCCTTGAAAAGGTTAGTAAGTGGTTGTTTTTGTTTAAAAATGAAATTAGAAATCAAGATGTTAGTTTCTTTCTGAACTTAGATTTGTCTAGATATGTTAAAAACAACGATGATGAAATCTTATATATCATCATTGAGCTAAAGAAGTTAATTAAAAAAATGAACTCAGTGCCTTTGTTAGATGAAGTTAGAAAGTTGTTGTCCATTTGTGAAGCTTATAAGAACTAATTAGACACTCATTCTATTTTTTTATAACTAGTGATGATTACATCTAAACAAGTAAAGGTATTAAGGAAGCATTCGGGAAAGGAGATTACTGATAAGTTCTTTGAAATTTTGGGTATTGGTGGTAGCAACTTCAAGTTAGCTTATCCAAAGTATGGACGACTTCGTGTTATTGTTGATAAGTTTATCAATCAGATTACATTTTTCAAGTCAGTGAAGTTATGGTCTCAGTTTCCAACAGAAAAGCAAACTCTAGATAAGTATATCACTGATTTCAATCAGTTAAAGAACCAATACTTTCATGATGTGCCAGTTCAAGATGTAGAGCACCCAACTGAAACTGAAATTAAGATATTTACGACTCACTTTGAACAAACCAAACGTTCAGTGGTTAGCGATAGCATTGTTGCTACATGTAGAAATCTTATGTCATACAAGAAGCACATCAAATCAGGCGAACCAATTAACTTTAATTCATTGTTTAACGTAGCCGGAAATAAGTTTGATACAATTGATAAACTTGACATTAACTTTAAGTCGATGTTTATCACAGATAAGTTAGATGCTCAAGATAAGGAAGACATTGGTAAGTTGCTTCATAATTTACTTCATACAACTTATGAGTATTATGAAGAGATGATGAAGCCAGATATTGACCCAGATGAGTTGGTTGTTATCGTTGAACAAAGCATTGATGAAATTAGACATAAGCTACCTCGATGTGATACAGCATTTGACCTCATCAGTAAGTCAATTCACATGCTTAAAGATAACTTCTCCAATTACTACAAGGACTTTGTCATCGCAAACAATCCAACTGTTATCTTTGAGAATTTCGTTATGGATGTATCAAAGACCACAAAAACATCAGCAAAGGTCAAGTTCCAATTCCGTCAGATTATCTCATACTACAAGAAGTTAGCTCAACAAAATGCTGGAAACATGCCTTCACTTCAATCTGTATTTAAGAAGGCAGATGAACACTTAAACATTTTAGATATGGATTTAGATGAAGATGAAGCAGGTGATGATGCTGAGAAGAACGAAGATGTTAAGGAACCTAAAGATGAAACAAAGGAAGCGATGCCTAACATGACTGATTTAGTTATTAATGACATTCTAGCTGGGTTCCAAGAAGATGATGACCCAGTTAGTCAGTCAGATGAAGTTGGAAAGAAGAAAAAGAAGCATAAGAAAAAGCAACCCTCATAAAAGAAAAAATGATTATATAAATAAGATGAGTGTTATTTGGATTATCCTAATTGTAGTTGTTTTGATTATTGTTATAGTTATTGTTGCTCGTAAATCTGGGTTTATCTCTGACGAATATCCATTACCTTATCCATATAATGTTAAATTTGAGTATCCACATAGACGAGTGGATACAGGCGACAGCGCAACGGATGATGCTCACTGCTATGATAGACTAAAGGAGAAGATTTTTACAGAGAAGATTGTTGATAACATCAAGTCTCAAAATGGTCAAAGCAATGAATGTTCTGAAGACCAACCTCAATGTGATTTTGATTTGAAAACACTTTATCTAGGTAAGATGAGCTATGACACATTACCTTATCTTAGAGATGGAGTTATGGCATCTTACAACGCTAACAAAAAATTCTTCAAAGAGTTGTGTGATTATGATGAAAATGAAGTTTGGCACCAAATTGATTTCTTAGATAATCCATATAGAGACCCGTGTAATACTTGTAAAGCTTGTAATAACCAATGGAACCATATTAAATGCTAACGTCTATGCTAACATCTATGCTAACATGCTAAAATATTTTTTATGTATAGAACGAATAACATGGATGGTATTGTTCAACAACGATGTAAAAATGATTGTTGCTTAGCATCATTATGTATGTATTCAAACGAAGATTATGCTAATTTACTTTCTTTGTTTGATGGACATGATTTTGAAAGCATTGGTTTAACTGAAGAACAAATAAGTGATGCTATGAGAAAGATAAATGATAAAAAAATTCATATCTATCATGATAAGTTTCCACTCGGCCAACGAGCAATTCTAATTGTCAAATCTCTTAATGTTTCTGGCTCTTATCACTGTGTCTTTTGGAATGGATATGAAGTTCTAGACCCGCTAACTGGACGACAAGATAAAAAAACATACACAACTAAATTTCTTCTAACAAATTTATCTAACTTCGCATCGGCATTGTTTCAACTCAGTTAATTTAAACTTATATCAGGTGATAAACGAATGTAGTTATACTTGTCAGAATAAGCTAAGTCATCAATTTCATTTAACACTTTCTTTAGTTCTTCTTCATCTTCAATTTGAGGTGCTTTTAACAACAAATAAGCTTTAGACTTTAGAGCCATTATTTTTTTCTCTAATTTAATCAGACTAACTTGTATCTCAAAATATTGAGTTAGAGGAATACCAATATGAGTTAAGTTAGTTCTAATTTTATTTAACAGTTCATATTGCTTTAACAAGTTATCAGTTATCAAATCAAACAAGTCAGATAAGTATTTTTCGCACATAATGTTTATATTTGAACAATAATTTAGTCTTTATAATAACATCATATGGACAATTTAATTGATGCTTTATCAAGTCAATATGGGTTCTATAAAAATGGTATTGTTATAGTTCATAATGGATTACTTAGAAAAATAGCTAAATACATTGATAAAGACCAAAATCAAATGTATCTAGCATTTCCAAAGGACTATAAAGAGTTCTTAGAGAAAACGAATGGAGGAGAGTTAAAGTTTCTATCAACTTACATAGATGATACAATTCAATACACATTTTTTGAAAGTGTAGATGATGTTCGTTTCAATTATCAAATTTGCTCATCTGGCAACATCTCATATCTAGATTTTCTAACTGAAGATGATTTTAGAACGTTAGTAATATGTGTAAATTCAAGATTAGACAACTTTGGATATATCTATGGTGTAGATAATGAAATTGGGCAAATTAAACTTCTAGCATGTTCATTCACAGACATCTTAAACTTTATGATAAAAAACCTAGGCAAAATTAAAGACAGTGATGATGGGATTGTATCAACTCTCATGAACATCATTTAATTCAAATAGTGTAATATGGGTTCTCAAGTAAAACTGTATATTTGTTATACTTTCCCGTGTCGCTAACTTGGTCTCCAATATTCATCAGAATGTTGTATCCCTTATCAGATATCTCCTTTCTTTTTTGTTCCTTAAATGCTCTAACGATGTGATGTGAGCGCTCAGTTCCATCAAACATGTAAATTCGTTCCTTTATATCGTTTCCAACTAAAGGTAGAAATCCAACTTCGTCAAAGTTCTGGACTGTAAAGTCAAGCATAGATGATGGTCTCCCAGTTATAAAGAAAATTGTAATTCCCAACGTTTTACATAATGTCAAAAACTCCTTAACCTTTGGAAGAGCTGGAAAGAAAATTTGTTTTCTATCCCATTCAAGATAATCACATAACCATATACCTTCTCCACTTTCCATAGATATAGATGATAGAACTGTCTCATCTATATCTAGAGTTATAGCTGGATTAGAAGGTAATTGATTTTTAGACAAGAGAAACAAGATAACATTTGTATAAGTGTCATTAACTTTAGATAGATAAGATAGAAATAGTTTAATTGTTAGAGGATTGGTAAAATCTACGAAGCTTTTGAATCCGAACGAGTTCATTATATATATCTTAGATGATACACATCAGTATTATTATCATCATTAACAATCAAATTTATACAGGATGCGCATATGTATAAATCAACCACATTTGACCTAGAAATGTAAGAACTTTCATAATGAAGGTAAGCATCGTTAATTAAAGAGAAATCAAAGATACCTGAAAGTTCAGTATCTTTCTGTTGATAAACTGAAAATGGAATGAAATAGATACATTCGTCATTTGGTGCTTTGATACAATTTTGTTGTCTAAATCTAGTTGGGAGATACCTCATGTAAAACGATTCAATCATGTTCTTTGGATAGATATCAATGTTGCTACCGGCACTCATGTATAAAGTTGATATAACCTTATCTAAAGTTGAGAACGGCTTACACTCATATGTAACAAGCTGATACAGACCTACAGTTGGATTGTAAATCATAGCTGGTGTTATGATTTTCTTTGGCACTGGTTTAACTATGTTTCTACCCATCAACCACCAGAAGTCTGGGTCTAGTTGATTAGCTGGGTCTTGAAATCCTACTGTCATATACTCAGTTGGATACTTGATAAACGATGACAGAAGATACTTGTTTATGGATTCATTTGCGATGATTTTGGATCTTTTATGAACTCTAATTGCCATCATCTTATTTAGATAGTTATAAACACTAAACAACTCCTTTGTGATGAAAACATTGTTGATGTAAAGTTCAATGGTTATGTTATGACTAGTTAGAGATAAAGTTTCAGGTAAAAGCGTTGTAGAATTAACTTGTTGTATCATGTTGTTTATATTCTCTAACGTAATTCTAACTTTTCGTTGTGTGTTTGGATAGATTGAAGCTGGAAGCGCTCTAGACATGTCTTGACAAAACCAAAAATTAGCTGGCACCCACCAATGATACTCTGGATGATATCTCTTAATTGATTGAGCTCCATCTCTATACATGTATGACCCTGTGTATCCCTGAGTTGAAGCATATAAACCTTCACGAATTTCTTGTTGTCCCATCTGAGCATCCCATGATGCCATGTCTTCAACATGAAACTTTTGATATGAGAGAACATCCATCGCATCATAAACATCTACATCCTCGGGGCCGAGTGTTAGTTTCACTTCTTTTAACAAACGAATTCCTGGGTAGGCACAATAACGATAATAAGGTGATGCTGTAGCTTCTGTGCTATCTCCTATAGGTGATACTCTAATGTGAAAGACCATATCACTTATAAAATGACCATATGAGGGAATGGTAAATTCAAGTGATGGATTTGAGTTCATCAAAAGATTGCCATAAACGCCATTTGGTAAAACTTTAATATATTCACAAGCAATCTTAGCATATGGTTTATAAGCATTATTTATAAACAACGTGTGAGTTTTAGCTATACTATCAATGTCTGGTATGATATGATATTTTTTAACATTAGTCTTAATCATATTTACTAGGTCATCTGTCATAGCAAACAGTTTATCTGTCTGTTTGCTCTGATACAATAAAGTAAATCCAGCTGAATTGCTTGCCATGATTATTATATATTGTTTTTATTTGTGTTTAAATTTGAAACTAAAAACGTGTTTATGCTGGTTGTTATAAAAAATGCTCAAAGGATTTGAGATATAAAGCAAACCATATGGTCGTTAGTCTGGTTCTTCCATATGCCCATAAGGTAAGCTATCCCATCTTTTTTGTGCTAAACTTAGATTGTAATTAGCATATCTAAAGCATTTTCTTATAACTCGGTTTATATCTTCAGCTGAAACCGAACCATCAGTCAATCTCTTAGCATGATATAAATTAAATTCAGCATTTCTAAGCAACTCAGATATATAACACATGTCATCATAGTTATACTTTAAGCTATATTCTGAGTTTATACTAACTTCATTTACGAAGTTAGATATGCTTTTATGAATGTTTAAGATAATTTGAATTAGGCAAGGATTAACCATTCTTATAACATAAAAAGTTATTTTCATTCAATTCTGTGTAAGATTGAATAATTAAAACGTTTTAATTATACACTCAGATGAATTCAGAAACTAAATTTCTCCAGCTGTTTGAGATAGCATCTAATCATTGGGGGTCTGGTGCTGTTTTAAAAGGATTAATTAAACATTTTAGCATTGGTGGCTATGGAGATTTGATTACAAACATTATCAATCCTCTAATGCGTGATGGAACATTACCTATAAGAGCTAACAAGTTATCTTTAGATGAACTATCATTTACCTTAAGTGTCTGGATTGAAGATGATGAAATTAAACCAAAACAATGGAGCGCGTATAAACCACACTAACCAAATTGATTTGAACCAAAAAAACATAGTATAAAACTTCTGGTAAAAATAACTATGGCAACCAACAAGTATCTTGGCTTTGAGTTCTACACTGATGGAGTAATCTCAGTTGAAACTGTAATCAATAAACTCAAGGAATTTGAAACATTATTGATATCAAAACTTCCGACACCAACTACAATTATTGAGAAAGGATTTACGGTTAGTATTAATATTGATAATACGGTTCCAAAATGGTTCAATCAAAACAAAGAACATATAATGTATCGTCCTCTATCTTATTATACCAACGAACCAGATATTATCGATTCTGTCTTAAATATTATTGCCAAATCAAAAAACCTGAGGATAACTGGAATTGGCCATGGCGATGTCCATGACATTCATTTCTATGTTAAACCAATTTTAGATTCTGAGGTTAATCAAACATTCAAGGAATGTTTAGCAAACGAAGTTTTAAAGTCAATTTCTAATATGGACAAACAAACATATCTTCAACAAGGGAAGAAGGTTTCATTTGAATTGGATGAAGAGAGTTTTGTCTTAGCTAAGAACTTGATTAACTTTAAACAGATTAATATTTGAACTAAACATTAATTTTAGTTTTTTATCAAAGATAGATAACCTGAGTTAGAATAAAATTGAATAATATAAATTATTGTATTCTCTCTTGGCACAAACATGGACTCCGACATTTCTAAGGCATTTAGCACATTGTCAAACAAAGAGCTCATCAACATCATTGAAGTGTTGATGAATGCCTCTAAAACTAACTCAGCTCCATTAGTTATAACTTCAGACAAGGAAAGACCTCCTGCCAATCCAAAGATTGATAAGCAATCATATCAGTTTGATGAACATTATCTATTCGTTAATCATGATATGAAAAACTTGACTGTGTTTATAGCTGGAACTGAGTATTCTATCAAACGTGGAAATCATCTGTCCTTTTGGCGTCTGATAGATAAAGATTGTATCCAAGAACAAAACATTGAATGCCAAGAAACAAATTCCCTAACTCAAACTGTCTATAGAGTTATGGTAGATAACCATCTCAGATTTTGTTTGACTTTTACAATTGGAACTCGTTTGCTCTTTCTAGTTTTAACTAAGATTAAGACAAATGTCTATCATATTAAAACTAGAATTACATTTGACACAAGTCAAAACCAAGTGATAGACCATATTTCAAAGGGGTGTTGTAAAATTTGTTCATCTTCAGCTAATGTCAATCGCATCTTTCATATATGTAGCGAGTGTTTTAATCATATCAAAAAGAACCCAGTAGTTAGGCTATCATACACTAGTGATTTAAACTCAGGGTTGAACTAGATTAAAATTGAACGTTTTAATTTTTATATTATCATTAAAGCGTGTTCAAATCAACAAACAAAACAACATGGAACTACCATATGAGATTTGGATTAAAATCATCGCTCATTACATTCTCAGCATTCCAGATTG
>CABMDW010000078.1 GCA_902385045.1 uncultured archaeon
AGAACAAAATTGAATATTTAGTTTTTTTATCTATAAACTATGGATAAGAAACAAATTCAACGTTTAAACAAGATAATAGATGATTTTGTCAATCTATACAATAATGGTATGGCTCAAAGAGATGAAAAATGGATGAAGTTAATTCAGATAACATTTGGAGGTTCAGAAATTGCTTCAATTCAAGGAGACAATCACTGGTGTCCAAAGATAAATCTAGTAGGTATGAAATGTGGTATAGTTCAGAGAGATAATCCAAATTTAAACACAACTTGGGGTCAGTTCTTTGAGGATGTGTCAGCTATATTCATAAATCAATACTTTCTAACTGAAGTTAAAGGAGATGAAATGTGTATAACCGTTCATGATGGTCATAGCAACAGTCCAGATGGTATTATAGTTATACATAGATACAAAGATGAAAAGGGTAGATGGGAGTTGCTAACAAAGGATACAGAAATTGATGACGAGACACAAATTATACATGAGATAGCTATGCTTGAATTCAAAAACCCTCCAATTAGAAAGCTAAGTATCAAACAAGTACCGCATCATTACTTTGGACAAATTCAATCTGGGCTTTCAACTGTTGAAATAGCAGATTTTGCTCTCTTTGTAGATTCCACTTTCTGTATATGTAAGTTAGACCAACTAAAATACAACGATAAATTTAACCACGACCTTCATCATTACGCAGTTCATAGAGACATTATAGGTAAAAGTCCAATCAGTATCGGGTTCTCAATTGTCTATGCTAAAGATAAAGTGAAAATCAAAGGAGAGTTAGAGAATGTGTCAGTTGATGGAGTAATTCTACAAGATATAGGAAGTTTGAATGATACAGAAGGATTACCTATAGTTGATTTAATCTCTAAAGTTCAAAGTAAAGCAGTTGATGTTATTCACTCTAAACATTACTTTACAGGTGAGATGGAAAATAAAAAAGATGAAATTAGAGATGTAATAGGTCAAGTGCCTGTTGGACATCACCCAATAGCTATAGTTCCATGGAAGTTGTTTGACTGTAATATAATTCCAGTTGAGAGAGATAGAGAGTTTATAACTCAGATGTTTAAAGATATAGATGAAACAATCGCTGATATAAGAAAAATTAAAGATGCTCCAGATGTAGGAAAAGCATATGAGGAATACTGTGATGAAAATAGAGAACCTGTAGATGAAGTTGATAAAATTGACTATGCTAAAATGCTTGGGCTAGGTTGAGTTATTTAGATGATACATTATATATTCATACAAAGACATGTGTATATCTATATTGTCATCAACTCCGTAGAAAAAGTTTCTATCATAACTACTTATATTTATATTATCAAGTTCATTACTTTTTGATACAAGGTCTTTAATGTAAAGCTTATCTAGACCAACACTTTCATGTTTAAGTAAATCATCTAAAGATTCTGGAAATTTATCTAGCTCCAAACTAATATCTGTTTTTGTAGTTTCATTACCTTTATTGTTAGTGTAATCTACACTCTCATATTCTGTATGAGAAACAGTTAGACTGATTTTATCTATTATAATACTTGACGTCCCTAGATAATATCTTCCACATTGAATATCAATTTTATTACGCCGACAAAGTGTATATATCGAACAATCATCACCAGCAACACATCCATAGTAATCAACATTGTCAGCAATTTGCTCTGAAATAATGATAGATAAATTAACCATATATCTGTTTTTATATCTACCAACAAACTTATCTGTCCATCTTGGTATTCCATATAAGTTAAATAAGAATAACTTATATGGCATGACTCGCTCTTCTTCATAAAGAATAGGAAACAAATTACGTTGAATGTGAGTTTTGATACTACTTTGTATGTAGCACCAATTAATAAAATTATCAAACTTTCTCTGATAATAATTAGATGTGATATGTAATTCTTCTTTAGTTTTAATATGATGCTTAACAATATAATTACCTAAATCTTTTGTCATAAAACGAGTTTTACAGTAATCACAGAACGAATCATATCCAAATACTCCATATTTCTTATAGCATAATCCATAAACACCACCATGAATGCGTTCAATCTCTTTACATTTATCCTCACATTCATAATAAACATTGATTAGTTCCTTAGTATGTTGTTTAACTATCTCATACATATAGCGTGAGACCAATGCCAAGTTCGTTAGATTTTTATGGTCAAGATTAGATATGATAAGCTTGACCAACTCGTCAGGAAGATTCAATGTTGTTGTCGCCATGTGGTGTCAGTTAATAATACATAAAAAATTTACTATTCAAATTTAATCAGCTGCCTGCCGATAACATCGCCAGTTATTCCAAATACAATATTAACAATTCTGTCAAGTAGGGTGTCTTTTTTATCTAGTATATATTTTATACCAAATGTGAGCATAATCATCAACACGATAACAATCAAGAGTGGAACTTGTAGAAGACCAAAGACTATACCAATTCCAAAATGTAAGAACGTATCAAAGTCTAGCATGAACAACTTTTCTATATGAATAACTTTTAACCGCAGTTTCTGAATTGTCAATAACTTTAATTATATCTCCATCTTTAGCTCCAAGCCAGATAACACATGGGTCTGTAGTTAAGATTAGAGGTAAGTCTGATGGATTGATATAGTTTAGTGAAAAGAGAGTAGTTTTTTGTTCATCTGACATAATTTCATGCTTAGCTACAAGTGGGTTATGTAAGACTGGAATGAGCAGAACATCATGTAAATGAAATGACCACTTTGGGAACTCTTTTTTAATTTTAGTCATCTTAGATGCCAAGCTATCAGTCATCTTAACATTTGGGATAAATGAAATCAAATCATCCCCATCTCTACATTGTCCTAAAATCTTAGGTAAGTTTGAAGTTTTGCTAATTAGCATTGGATTCATAATTAGGATAATTGTGATTGGTTGCTCCATTTCAAACTTAATATACCCATGTTGGTCATAATTAACCAGAATTTGGTCTTTAGTTGGTTTAGTTATTTTTGGTGTTAGTTTTCTATCTTGGAAGAAATAATCATACAAGTTATTCACAATGATAACAAATTTGTTCTCGCTCATACCTATGATGTATAAATAAGATTATTTTTAATTCAATTATTTCAGTTTTAATTTTTTGTTTTTTGTTTTGTAAGTAATATATAAACAACAACCGATAGTCTCATCATGCCTAACATTCTTAGTTCATTTGCTGATAAGCATCCTTATTGGTCATACGCTATTTTAGGTGCTCTTGTTATTATTGTTGTTATCTTACTTATTGTTGTTATTACTCATTGGAAGGCAATTCGTGGAAGTGGATTTCTTGTTCAAGGCCCCGATGGACGAGCAACTTATATCCCTGATAC
>CABMDW010000079.1 GCA_902385045.1 uncultured archaeon
ACAGTATCTTGTAATTCTAAAACACTGCCTCTGGGTTGTAAGCTAAAGATTGGTAAAGTAACTTCAGGATTAGGATCTTCAACTGGAGTTCCTCTCAAATTCTGCAATTCACTTGCTTTTAGATTTTTAATTGAAGGACTAATCAAAGTTGCAATTCCATCAGGAAACACTATGTTAGTGAAATCAGCATAGAAATGAATATTTTTACCGTCTTGATAAAAGTGTATTATTTGTCTGTCTTCGTTCATCAGTACTTGTTTGGCTTGATAGATTAAACTTGACATTAAATATTGATTCTGAATATCTTGCATTTGTTTTGCTTGAAGTGCAGCATACAATTCTTGTTGAGGAACTATTATGAGATTATATTGTTGGGTTTCTCCTTGATCAGTAGTTAAAATTAATTTTCCTCTTAACGGGAATACTAATTGTTGTTGATAAGCATTTGGAACTCCATAATAAGGAATGTTTGTAGAACTCAAATAATTGTAATTATTAGTAGGAATAGTATAACATGCTGGTACTTGAGGAGGGTAACCGAAAGGTTGTGTTCCGCACATTGTTTGTGAGTTAGAATAATAACTTCCTTGAGTGATCTGATAAGGATTGTAAAAGCTTGGAATTCCTCCGAGTTGCGGACCGTATAAAGATTGTGGACTGAATTGACCATAAGGAGTCATTCCATAAGACATTGCATAAGGATTTACTCCAAAAGGTTGCTGGCCATACGGATTAGTACTATAACCTTGTCCATAGCCTGTTTGTCCGAGGCCGAAACCTACACCTATACCTGATTGCAAGCCCATGTAACTCCCGCTACCAATGCTAGACAATAATTGTAAATAATATTGGTAGTAATTACTTTGCAAGTCTGGCTGCAAGTAAGGATTATAGTTCAAAGAATCAAAAAGTGTTTGCGCTTCCGGAACTTCTGCTCTAATTTTTAACACTTTATTTGCAGAATCAATTGTAGAAATAACCCTATCAATAATTACGCTTCCTCTTGGTTCTGCAGTTAAAACGTTTCCTTGAATTCCTTGAAGAGAAAATGAATAATCTGCACTTGTTCCAGTGCCATCTATTTCTAAAACAATTGGATTTGGAATTGGTTGTAAATTAAGATTAGTCGCTGCAGTTAACGGGCCTACCACATTAACACTGAAACTAGTTGAAACAGTATTAGATAAAGTAGCTCCAATTCTTCCAGTAAAGAATAAAGTGCAAGAACCGCTTCCTCCAAAAGAATTGTTTATTGAAAGTTTA
Organism: uncultured archaeon; assembly: GCA_902385045.1. Classification (GTDB taxonomy): domain Archaea; phylum Micrarchaeota; class Micrarchaeia; order Norongarragalinales; family CABMDW01; genus CABMDW01. The sequence goes on from CABMDW010000079.1 coordinate 1,264, forward strand.
AAGGTTTGACTTGAAAATCCTTTCAACGTAATTTGCTTTGGACTTACAGTGAAAACGCTTGAAGGAATAGTGTCACAAGTAACATAAGGAGTTACTGAAACTTTTTCATTAATCAAACTAGTTATGCCGACATCCTTAGAAGTTTGTGCTTTAGCATCTCCAACGAAGTCATCCAAAACTTCAGGGTCAGCTTGAAGGAAATTGTCAGCAGAAATTCCAACATCACAAGAACTAAAACCTTGATAACCATTTTTGTAAACCTTAACTCCTACTTTTCCTAATGAAGTTGGTGTAACCGTAAACGAATAAATTCCATCTTGACCGTTCAAAGGAGAACCGTCACCCAATAATGAAACATCCGAAGTCAAAGGATTCTTGTCACAAGAAAACAAACTTACTGAAGCATCAGTAACAGGTTGATTTAAATTATCAGTAACTGTCACTTTGAAAACATTAGGTTCGCCTGCGAGTAAATTGAAATTATCATAAGCAACATCCAACTTTAAAGTTCCTTGAACTCGAACTCCAGTTTTCAATTCTTGCTGTGTACCATCAGGAAAACCAACCATCACAGAAATTGGACTTCTAGAACTCGGTTTTACAGCGATTCCTGAAGCGATGAATGTTTTCTTTACTCCCGCTGGCAAGTCAATTGGAAATTGATTTTGATTAGAATCAAAACTAGTTCCAGCTTCAACAACATCCTGAACATTCAAAGCATCTGAAGTGAAACTCAACGAATCAGCAGCATTATCTGAAAGTAAACTAATGTACAAATTGAAATTGTTTCCTAAAGTGTATTGTTGTTGATCAAAAGAAAGTTTATAGCATAATCCTGAATCAGTACAAACTAAATTCAAAGGAGTAATCTTGAAATTAATGGTTTGGAATTGATCTACATTACATAAATCATCAGTCGTAAGAACTTTAGTTTGAGATAAAGCAATTAAAGTGTTTAAAGTTTGAAGATCTGAAGGGTAAATTGAAGGAACATTCTTGATTAATACTCCAGCACGCAAAAATACTGGCAATTGTACTTCACTATTAATTTGTTTCATAGTTTTTACATTAACATCAAAAGTAGTGGAACCAGTGAATCCTTTTTTCAAATTCATGACTAACCATTTACTAGCATCACCTTGATTTCCAGAATCCGTAGGAGTACAACCAGCAACATCAGTTGAAGATAAAACAAAATCTCCAGTTGAAGAACTGCTAATCCAAGCATAATCAGATGCTGCATCTTGTTTTGAACCAACTTTAAACTTAACAAAACCATCATTTATGGTTTGAGGGGAAGTTACAGTAATCCTAAAAGTATAGGTACTATCTGGAGCCAACTCTTTCACACTATTTCCATTAGAATCCAAAACTTGAGTTAAACTAGCAACCAAACTATTAGTAGTAGAAAGCTGATACAATATTTGATTTAATTTTAGATTTTGACCAGGATTTAAATTCAAATCAGTACTATAATCAATAAAACCAGTTTCAGTAACTTTCAAATGCAAAGCAGTTTCTGAAGGAACACCAACAAAAGAACAAACTCCACCAACATCACTGGTAACAGTCAATGCTACTAAACCTTGATCATCATACAAAAGACATGAAGCAGAAACAACTGGTTCTTGAGTTACAGCATCTTTTAACGTAATTGAAAATAAACCAGGACTTGGAGTTATTGGAATTTCAACATCAACTTCCTGCTGTCCTGAAGCTGAAATCAAATCACTTTTTCCTGAAGAAGGAGAATTTAATGCAGTAAAGTAAACTAATTCATTTCTTGGAATAGTAAAACTAATTTGTCCATTAGCATCAGTAGTTCCTCCAGGCAATCCTAATGGAACTCCACTTCTTGTTAAAACATCAACTTGCGCACCAGCCACTGGCGCTCCCTGCTCTGTTACATTTATGTTTGCAAGAATAGTATTAGCAGGACTTGCAGCTACTAAGCTTACTTCATTTACATCATTAACATTAAGGGATGACAAAGTTGAAGGCAAGAATCCATCTGAATAAATTGTTGCAGAAAATCTTCCTTGACTCAAAGAAAAATCGGCTTTACCAGTATCATCGGTAGTGAAAGAACCTTGTAGATTAGTATTAGAATAAACATTTACTACAGCCCCAGTAACAGGAGTCCCATCACTAGTAACAATTACACTAGTAGTAGAACTAGTTGTTGTTTTAGATAGAATAATTGTAGAAACTAATTCTCCTGAAGAATCAAAAGAAACAGTTAAAGGATTAGAATTTAAAATATAACCTGGTTTTGAAGCTGAAACTATTAAATTCATTGAATTCTTTACGCCAGGAAAAGCAGCTACTCCGTCGGCACCAGTATACTCCTTTCCAATGACGGCTTGAGAACTAGCATCAGATAAAGAGACCGTAACTCCTTTTAACAAATTATTATTAGTATCAAAAACTTTAATTGAAACAGTTCCTGATTGGGTACTACTTTCAGAACTTTGTGCTAACTGTATTGTTTGCATTCCATTAATTGCATAAAGAGAAAACTCATCTTTAGCAACATCTCGTTGCGTAGTATCATAACCATTTTTTGAAACATTAACGTTATAACCATTCTGTAAACTTGAAGAAGAAAAAGTTGCTCTTCCTGCACCATCAGACGTTTGAACTAACACTTGTCCGTCAGAAGTAATTACAGTAACAGTCGCTCCGTCAATCGGAACATCATTATTAATATCTTTTATTACAAAATTGAAATCACTTTGAAAAGCAACTTGAGTATCAAAAACTAAAGAAGCAGGAGAACTTTCTGAAACAGAAGAATCTTTTTCAATACTATTAAAAGTTCCGTTTACCGTGGCTACTGCACCAGATAAAGAAGAAGATAAAACTCTGAATGAAACTAATCCAGAAGAATCAGAAGTCAAAGTATCACTTAAAGCACCATTAATATAAAGAGAAATTTCAGCTCCGGCAATAGGAGTTCCATTTGAATAACTAGAAGTAGCATTAAGATAAGAATAAGAATTACCAAAAGTGCCAGATGGAATAAGCAAATAAATGATAAAACCAAGTAAAGCAACAAAAAGTAATGGAATTAAAACACTCGGAGCAGGAATTCCTTTCTCTTCCAACATGAAAATGAAGTCATCATACTTCTGTTTTAAATTAGAAAAAAAACCAGGATTCTCCTCGGTTTCAGAAGAATCATCAACAGCCTTTGCCATACTTAAAATATTAAGTAATAAGTCATTTAAATGGATTCACGAATGCATGAAAGAACAAGAATTACAACATACTGGTTCAATTCTAGCCAAAAGCAAATCTTTCAAATAAAAAGCTCTTTCTAAAAACTCTTTTTCGATTAAAGGAGAATAAGTTTTCGATTCCACTACAGAAAAATCTCTGACGTTTCTTAAAGCCAATTCAATAGAAAGATCATATAATTTTAATTCTTCTTCAAAGCAACGTGAAAACAAAAAACCATAACAATACAATTGCTCTAAATAACCTTGAAAATTAGATTCAGGATTAGTCTTATCTTCAGAAATTAAAATTGTTTTTTCAGTTTTCAAAACTTCATCAGGAATTCCGGTTATCTCTAAATCATTTAAATTAAATTTTAAAACGCTTTTAGGACGGATCGGAACGTCAACTGAAAAAACTTTTGAAGAAGCTAGATTCAATGCTTGCAAATCTTTTTCATGATGAAGCTGTAAACCTAACTTCATACTAGGAGTCATAAAAACTTTTTTTACTCCCAATTTTTCAAGCAACCATTCTTTCTCGCATTTTCTTGCTCTCTGAAAATCGCTTGCACTTAATCTGATAGATTTCTTAATCATGGTAAAGAATTTTTAGAATAAGTACAATATAAACAAGAGACGGAGGTATTTCTCGAGAAATGAAAAAAAAGAATTAGAAAAAAAAGAAAAAATAAAAGAAATTAAGCTTTAACGTTCTTCAAATACAATATTGTGTTCAATAATAGAGTACTAGAAGTTGGTACTGGATCTGCTCCAATATCGTAGGCAAAGTATATTGTCTTCCAACCTAAAGTTCCTTGTGATTCTACTATTCCAACATTGCTTTGCGTTCCAGGACTGGTTCCTTGGTCAACCCAAGCTAGAATGTCAGGTGCTGGTCCATCGTTGTTTATTTCTACATTAGTCCAAACTTGTCCTGAAAATCCGAAGTTCTTTAAACTTTGGAAGATTGGGTGATCAAAAGCAATTCCACTTACGGTAATTTGACCGTTAACTTCAGTTGTTGAAACTGGAGTTCTTACGTGAGTAGTTCCACATACTTTTACTGGAACGTAATCTCCTAGATTTACTAATCCAATGCTCCAACCGCAAACATTAGGATCGCCAACTAATTTTGTGCATGCGTCTCCTATTACAATCATTTTTCCGTTTATTTGCATGTAATTCAATAATGCTTGTCTAGTTTCTCTACTACAATAAGCAGTTCCATCTAGAATTACCACGTCAAATTGAGATAATGCTTGTGAACTTAAATCATTGATTTCTTCTGGACGACTGAAAACTTGTAATTCTATATTAGCTCGTTTAAATTGAAAATCGTTAAACTTACTAATAAGTCCATCAGAAGCTTGACCTATTACAACTACTTTAATAGTTCCTACTTTAAACCATGAACCAATTAAAGGAATGTTTCCCAAAAATGGAAGATAGCCTGCTCTTCCCAAAATAATAATTGCTAAAATTAAAACAATTGCAATTGGAAGTGCGTTTTCCTTCCATCCGCTTTTTCCAGATTCAACTTGTCCTTTCATTATAAATCAGTCACCAGGATTTTTTTATAAAATAATTATAGGCTCAACTCTTTTTAATACTGTTTTATAAAAACAAATCAAACTTTTTCTTCAATTCATACGAATGAACTACAACATAAATCGTGTAGAAAAATAAAAAGACGGTATAAACTATATAAAAGGTTGTAGAAATTGAATCAACTCCTAAAACATATTTTCCAGTTATTTGAAAGAAAAACCACGATAATGGAAGTAAAAACCAAGGCCCATATAACCATTTAATGACATACAAATCATGCTTTTTAGCTTTTTCAACTGTTTCAATCTGCGCAACATACTCGTGAAAATAAACGATCAAATAATAATTTAATATTAATGACAAAACACTAAGAGAAAGACTGATTACAGTTAAAATAACAGAATTAAGCAATAAGAAGGAAATGCTTCCTAAAAACAAGAAAAATATTGTAAAGAAAAAATAATACAATATCATGAACTTCTTATCTTTCAAAATAGTATTACAAGACTTATCTTTATTCTGGGTTTTACTCTTTACCATTAAAAATAATGACTGAAAACTAGTTTAAAAAGCTTTTAAATAAGAGCATCAGGTTGTTACAATGCTTTTCTCATCAAAAATAATTAAATCTTGCACTTCTTTCTGAGAATTATACTCTAACTCATAAACTTTACTAATTAATTTAATGTCATTCACTAGGACAAAAGCCTGAGCTCTCAAATGAGATTTTTCTTCTACTGCAAGATGAAATTGAGCATAACCTCGTGCATCAGTAGTTTCAGAATAAGTTCTGTTATTAAAACTGACAAGTACTTTAGCATCATGAATTGGAATTGATTTGCTTGCAACTCTAAAAATAACTAATTTTCTTTTTCGAACCAAGAAAACAACTAAACCTGCAATACTTAAAACTGCAACAATTGGAAGTAATTTGTAAAGAAGAAAATTAACAGTACTACTAAGCTGGTTTAATTCTGTCCCAGAATTAGAACGAATTTTAATTAAATCATTATTAACTGCAATAGCTTTCAAATCAGCAGCACTAACATTACTTCCGTTCAAAGCATTCTGGTCAAAAGAATTATTACCAATTCCGACTTCTTTTTGTGAAGAATCAAAAACATTATTCAAAATAGAATTAGAAAATGGAACTAGAGTTGCATTCAAATCAAGAGAAACTGGTCCCTTCTTAAGAAAAGCATCGTTGTTGATTGAACAAAATGTAGTTTTTTGAAGAACACTATAGAAGCCACAATAAGTAGAATCAAAATTTGAAGAATCTAACGTTTCTACTTGATGATAAGGATTATTCAAAGTACAACCTCCAGTGATAACGCAGGCATCAATTTGAGAATCAGGATTGCACATGGCGGTAAAGTTAACAGTGAAATCTTTTACTTGTAAATCATTAAAGCATTGTCTTGTTTCAGAACAAATAATTTCATAATTAGTACCACAGTTCAAATCTCCAGGTAAATTCCATTGTGAGGGACAAGCAAAATTTTTAGTTGAATTACATAAGGTTAAAGCAGTCACACTTCCCGTATTCAGATTTTTTATTGTACACAAGTAATTTGCTAATAGTGGAAAATGAGCATTACAAGTTGAAATTTGAGGAGAAATATAGTATCCGCCACCGCCACCTGAACCTCCACTGCCTCCACCTGAACCAGAAGAACCAGGATTCTGAGTAGGAGTTGGAGTTGCACCAGCTGGAGAAGGAGTTGGAGTTGGACTTCCATTAGATCCGCCTACATTGGGATTGCACCCATTAATATTATTAGGAGAACAACTAGGAGTCGGAGTTGCATTAGTTCCATTAGTATTATTATTAGAAGCATTAACTGAAGGGTTTGGAGTTATTGTAGGGAAAACAGTCGGAGTAGCGCTAGGCGTAGAATTGTCAGATCCAGGATTGCAAAAGCTACTGTTAACAGTTGCAGAATTATTCCAGTCAAAATAACAAATACTAGTAGAAGTGGCAGTACACTGGTTGAAATAAGCAGGATGATTTGTATCAACTACCTGACATTCATGAGAGCCATCAGGATAAACTATATCAGTGGTGTTAATGTCAAAAGTAAAATTAGTGGACATGTTAATGAAAGCTCCACCGTAACACATTGGAGTTCCATTTCCTTGAACGCATTGCATTTGGAGATGAGTTTTAGTCAAACAAAATTGTGGATCTGATGGATTAGAATTAAGTATTTTGTTAATGTCAATTCCTCCAGTGTAGGGAATTTGAAAGAAACTTTGACAATTAGGAACGGGTTTTGAAGTGTCACAAAACCTGCATGAAACATTATAATCAATGCTTAAGTCTGGAGGTCTGAATTGAAAATACATTGAATGACATAAACAACTAGGATCATTCGGATCAATTGAAGGACTAGGAGTAGGACTAACAGGTTGAATAACAGGAGGGGAAGGAGAACCAATACTAGCATTAACAAATATTACTGCAAGAGAGAATGACAGTAAAAAAATAGCAAAACGCATAGTAGAATTAGACGCATCAGGTTAATTAAAATCTCTTTTTGTACTTG
>CABMDW010000080.1 GCA_902385045.1 uncultured archaeon
TACTGATGGGGTGATTCCGCTCAAAATCGATTCAACATCGGTTTGGCTTAATCCAAGTCCTCCAGTTGCACTTGATTTGATGTCAGTTAAGACTACTTTGTCTCCAGCTGCATCAGAGTATACTGTGTCTCCAATGTTTCTTGCAACTCCACCTGCAGTTCCGTTTCCGGTACTGTTGCCTGCTGACGCACTGGTCTTAGACAAGGTAAAGATTGCCTTTGCAACATTTCTGTTGTAGTGGATTGTTACTGAACCCGAGCTAACATCTCCAGTGTCTTGGAATGAACCTCTGTCACTGTCGAATGGTAGGTTGTTTGCGCTCCACGAGAAGTTCTTTGCACTAGCAAAGTTTACAATATCAGTGCTTGCTGTATTTTGACTTTGGTAGGTAGTGTATGCATTTATCGTAGTGCTTGATGATAGAGGATTGTTCACAAATTGTCCTGAACCTTGTCCTGCGTCATAAGCAATGTAGAATGCACCTCTTCCTTGTGCAGAAGTGTCTCTTGCGTCTATTAAGCTAGAGTCTTTGTTGTCTACAGTCCATTCAGGAACTTCGAAGGTCAACAATGTTGCTCCATTAGTACCTCCACTAGTACCGTTTCCAGTCAAGTTGGTGTAAATTCCAATGACTGCTTTTCCAGTACTTGAATAGAAGTATTCTGCTTTAGACTGTCTCATGGTAGTACTAGTTTTTCCTAGTCCTGCTTCAGTTACAGCTGAATCTCCAGTACCAAACAAGTTTGTAGTGTTTTGGTAGTAGTTAGATGAACTGTTCAAGAAGTAAATAACTCCAGGGGTGTCATTTAAACTTCCAGTACTATCTTGTCCACCTGCTACGCTAACTCCATTAGTTACTACGTACAAGTCTTGTACTCCATTTTGTCCTACAACATTCTTTGCGAATGCGTTGGCTTGTTGAGAACTTATGTGAATGAAAGTTCCAGTTACATATGCACTAGAGTTTACATTCAAAGTAAGTTGAGTTCTTTGGAACTGCAAAGCATCTTGGTTTGAACTGTCAGTGTTGATTCCGTTGTAGGTCAAACTGAATTGTGGTAATCCATCAATTAAAGTTTGGCTTGATCCAGGAGCCAAATTGACTGAGGCATCTGGTAAATTGTCGTTGTAGACAATAATATCAGTAATTCCCTTAGTGTTTGACTGTCCAGAAGCGGTTCCAACTATTAATCTGGCTTTCCAGTTTCCGTTTGATCCACCGTTAATCTTTGAACCAATTGCTCCGTTGTTCGACAATTCCATCTTTTGAGTAAAGATTGAGAATCTTGCTGAACCAGCAGTGTTAACTGAATTTGCTCCAGTGTTGAAGACGATTACATCAGTTATTTTGATGAAAAAGTCAACTCCTCCTACTGTCAACTTGTACAATCCAGAAGCTGAGTTAATTGGCTCAGTGGTTGCCTTGTTTCCATTTGCGTCAGTTATTGAGAAAGTTGCTTGATCTTGTCCACTTGAAGATCCAGATCTGTAAGTTACTCCTTCTAGTTTGATGGTGTAACCGTTGTCAGTCTTTATAGAATCTCCTACGTTCAAGACGTTTTGTGCTGTAGTTCCTGGAACTGGTTTTCCTAGTTTTAATACTTCTGAACCAGAGGTATCCAAGTTGTAGTCAGCAACTACCCAATCGTCTCCTAAGAATCTGATATTAACTCCATTTCTGGTGATATAATCAGAGGTTTGACATGATCCTGGTGAGTTTTCTGAAGTTCCATTATAGGATTTTTGCTTACAGAAAGTCAAGGCATCATCAAATCTTGCTTCATAGGTTGCGTAAGTGTTGAAAGCCTTTACAACCTTTGTTGAGGTATCGTAGTAAGGATTAGAGAAAATGTACATTTGTTCTTGTTCATATGCTCCTACCCAATCTATCAATTCTCTTTGCAACAATCCATTGCTTTGATCATAAGACAAAATGTATGGTAATCCAGAAGCTACTCCTCCGGAAACTAAATTCATTTGTCCAGTGAACAAGTCAGCTGCAGTGTTGTTTCTAGTTGTTGGTCCTAAATTATCTAAATAGTCGTTAATGTAGGAATTCAAGTTTAAGCTTGCTCCAGCAACTCCTCCTGATGGGGTCGTAATGCTAAATATTCCTTGTACTGTAGATGGATCAATTGATCCTCCTTTTGATTTTGCTACTATTTGACTAGCGGCAGTGCTCAAACTAGTTGAGTCAATAGTAACTGCATCTCCACTGCTGTACAATAAGTTTCCTATTGTTGCTGCAATGTTTCCTGCGGCTACTGCATCCCATGCTGCACCTTCTCCTGCAGATCCGGTTCCTACTACTATAGTGTATTGAGGTGAATCCCCATTACCTACGAAGTCGCTTCTACTTAGTTGTTTCAAAGTATCTGCTCCGGTTACTGCTGCTCCTGCAAAGGCGGCTATAGCGAAAGCTGCTCCAGTTGCAATAGTTGCAATTCTTTTTCCGTTCAAACTCTTCATTTTTTGTACACACCTCGTGTGCTCCCAAAACTTTTTTTAATTAAGAAGACTCAATGGAGTAGAGCCTTCTCAGACGTGAGTCTTGAGTAACAAAATGTAAATTGGAGGCTTTAAAAACGCTTGGTTTATACGTCAATTAACGTATGAAATACTGTGATAAGACGAAAAAGATATCTCTACAGAACTTTTCAAATATTTCAAAATATATTAAAATAGTTATACCATTATAGTATTATAGACCAAAAAATTGGTTGAAAAATAAAAGAATTATTTCAACCTAATACTATCTAAATTCATTGGAGCGTCCGTCTTAATGTGAAATACTTTGTTTAATGCTCTTGCTAGTTCTTCACATTTTGCTTCGTCTCCGTGATTCATGATTATTCTTGATGGTTTTGGTCTTAAGTTTTTGACGTATGACATTAATTGTAATCGGTCAGAGTGTCCTGAATAACCATCAACAGTATGAATTTGTAATTTTACTTTTACTGAATTAGTTTTAGTTCCTGCCATTACTGGGACTTCTTTTTCTCCGTTTTGAATTTTTCTTCCCATTGAAGTTGCGGCTTGATATCCTACGAATATTAGTGAACTTCTTTCATCTTCAGCTAGTAATTTTAAGAATTCTAGACTTGCACCTCCTGAAAGCATTCCCGATGGAGCCAATATTACGCAAGGCTGATCTGATTCTATGATTTCTCTTCTGTTCTTTCCTGCCATTGAAATGAACATGTCACTTTCAAACGGCGAATGATTTTGTAGTATTTTCTTTTGAACATTATATCTTAAGAATTCTGGGTAGACAGTATGAATGGCTGTTGCTTCTCTTGACATTCCATCAATGTAAATAGGTATTTTCAAATCCTTCAATTTTTCTTCTAAGACTAACATGATTTCTTGTGCTCTTCCTACTGCTAATACTGGAATCAATACTTTTCCTTTGCGTTCTACAGTCTGTCTTATGATTTGTTCTATTTTTGCTCCTGCTTCTTCTATTGTTGGTTTAATGTCTTCTTTTGCTCCATAAGTTGCTTCCATTAATAGAGTGTCAACTCGTGGGAATCTTGTTTCTGCAGGATCGAACAACATGGTTTTACCATATTTAATATCTCCAGAACAGACTAAGTTGTGAGAGCCATCTCCAATATGTAAGTGTACTGAAGTGGATCCTAAAACGTGACCTGCATTGTAGAAAGTAAATTTTACTTCAGGAGTTACGTCAGTAACTTCACCGTAATCCCTGGTTACAATGTGGAGTAATTCTTTTTTAATGTCTTTTTCATCAAAAGGACATCCTTTTCCTTCCGAATTCATGACGTGTAAACAATCTTGTTGTAATAATATCATTAAATCTCTAGTCGGAGGAGTACAGTAAATTGGTCCTTCATAACCATACTTGAATAAGTAAGGAACAAAACCAACGTGATCCAAGTGAGCGTGAGTAATAATTACAGCATCAATTTGGTCGAAAGTCAAATTCATTGCATTAAGAAGAGGGTAAGCTCTTTGAGGGTCTGAAGTATCAATGTTCAAACCGCAATCAATTATTACATTGCTTTTTGGAGTTTGCAATAACAAGCAAGATCTTCCTACTTCTTTGAAAGCACCTAAAGCAGTAATTTTAATCCATTCACAATTGCTTTTAGTAGAAGCAGCAGTCATCATCTTCTTTCCTAAATGAGTCAAGAATTTTTTCCTGTCTTCACTATTATTTAGCATGGAATTTCTAATTGCCTTGATAACTTCGCTTGGTGAAGTAGGAGCTCTTAAAATTCGAGGAGTCCAACCTGTTTCTAAAATAATTGATTTTGAAACCATTCCTAATTTTCCAATTACAATTCCAGGTTTCAATGCTTCTATTACAACTTCATTGAAAGGCTTATCAAAATTAATATTAGTAACTCCAGCTTCTTCTGGAATTAATGATTTTATTTTAGCTAAAGCTTCTTTTTCAGGTTTTAGAACGCTAGCATCACACCTCAACGCAATCTTCTTTTTTGCTATTGCAGCAATCTTGTTCATCAGTAATGGATCTTTGTAAAAGTTCGCAATTTCTTTTATGTATATCACTAACTGTGGACCTTCTGCCTCTATTTTAGTAAGACCACAATCCTGCGGAATAAGTGTACTTATTTCTTCAAATAATTTAAACGACATGTAAACAACTCTTTAATTCTATATTCTATAATTTGCCAATAATTCTCTTTTCTAAAAAATGAAATTCAAAAAATAATTCTAAACCTTAGTTTGCCTTAAGAAGAGCATAGACTTCGCTTGAAGAATATCTTTTTACGACATCATTAGTAATGACTATTACGTCAATTCCTTCTCCAGTTGCAGAATCTCTTTTCATGGCATAATCAACTGCGCTTGCAGCCAATTTTACCGCTTCATCTTTAGGTAAATCTTTTTTGAAATGTTCTTCCAAAATTCCTATTGCTACAGGACTTCCTGATCCAGTTGCAGTAAAATCTTGAGCATTCATTCCTCCAACTAAATCTAAATCAAATAAACGTGGTTTTGAATCATAACCTGCAAGAATCAATTGAACAAAATAAGGATAATACTTGTTGCCTTGCAAAACATTAGCTAGCAAAGTAGCTGCACCTTCAACACTCAAGTTTCCTCCTTTAGAATACTTATACAATTCTAATTCTGCCCTAAGCATTCTAACTAGACTTTGAGCATCACCAACGCCTCCAGCAATAGTTAAAGCCATTTTATCTCCTACTAAATGTACTTTTTCAACGTTTCTAGCGGCAATATAAGTTCCCATTGTAGCTCTCTTGTCAGCTGCAATTACTACTCCGTCTTTAAAGGTTAAACCTACCGTAGTAGTTCCTTTCAATGGTTTGAATTCTTCAGTCATCGCAATATCACTTTATAATTTTAAAAAAATCGATTACCTGTTTTCAATTCATTAATTCATTTAAAATTAATGAAAAACTAGAAAACAAGATATTAGATAATAGTAACATGAATTAAACATTATTAAAACTTTTGTTTTAGAAAAAAACGCTCATAAATCTTCAAAATAGTTTTTTACATCAGTTATTTTATCGAAAGTCTCCATTATCAAGTCAGTATCCTGATTTAAGATTTCTAGCATCAAGTCTTTTTCAGCAACTTTTCCAGATAATATTAAAACCTGTTTTCCTGAATCATAATTAGTTCCTGAAACATACTTTCCGTAAATAGAATTATAGTGTCCCGAAAGTTTGTCAGTAAAAACATTCAAGTCAGACAGCAAACTTTCCAAATCTTCAGGAACCTTTTCCCCAAAATCCTTTTTTAACTTTCCATAATTGGCTAAGCGGTGTAGAAAATCACCATACTCTAGAAAAGAAAGTTTTGAAAGAACAGTTTTAAATTTTGTTTTATTCACAGAAAATTCTTTTAGAAAATAATTGACTTTATTCTTAATTTCAGTCTCCTGACCTTGAAAAGAAGTATTCCCAGGTTCCGGCCTTAATGAAATGTTAAGTTTTTCAACTAAATCCTTAGAATATTCTGACAATAATTGTTTTAATTGAAGTAAAACAGTTTTAGCGTCCTCAAATTTTCTTTTCCTTTCCTCAATATTAGACACCCATGCTAAAGCCAATGCAACTATTACTCCAGAAATTATTCCTCCAACAATATTACCAAAGAAATTAGCTGCAGTAACAGAATCAAAAGTTAAATAAGGAAAATACGCTACGAGAATACTTACAGTTACAACTATAGTTATTGCAGTCAATATTACTATAAGATTTTTTTCAAAAAACTTAGAAATCTTGGACATTGAAAAAATGACTGCTTTAAATTTAAAAAACCACATTGTTTAAATTATAGTTGAATTAAAAGTGAAAAAACGAGTTTTAGGAGTAATTTTTCTCATAGTAATAGCAGTAATTGTAATAATGACTTGGCCCAACAGTAAACCAACATTTAATATTACTTCAAGAGGTTTTGCAAATTACAATAACCTAAAACCAATACTAGTCAATGAAACTACAATTGAATCAGACTCTATGATAGTAAAGAAAGGTTACTTAGTAGGAACTGACGGAAAAAACATACCTTATTTGTTAAGGTTTCCGGCAAATGTCACTGACAAAATTCCAGGAATAGTCTTCATGCCTGGAGCTGAAGTAGGCAAAGAATATGAAAAAGGAATCGGAACGGCATTAACAGAAAAAGGATTTGCAATAATAACAATAGATCAACCCGGAACAAACGAAAACACGCAACAGTTAATGAATCAAGATCAAGAACTAATAACATTTAAAGCAGGCGGCGAACCAAGTGGAATGTTGTTCGTGAGTGACTACTTGCTCGCTTATGAATATTTGAAACAACAAAGCTTCATAGACGAAAATAGAATTCTACTAGCAGGAGAAAGCAACGGCGGAAGAATTGCTATAATTTCAAGCGAAATTCTAACATCAAATCAAGAAAAAGTTAAAGGATTAATTTTAATCAGTACTGCAGGATATGGCCTTCCTGAAGTTGCAGATCAAACTACCACTAATTACTTGAGAATGATAGATCCGGATTATTATGCTCAATATGCAGGAGCAAATAGTGTCATGTTTCAATCTACGCAAGACAAAGTAATCAGCATGGATTCCGCACAAAGAACATTTAACAGATTACCACAAGAAAAAGAATTTGTTTTAATTCCATGCAAACAACATGGCTCGTGTCCAGAAGCATATGACTTGATTACAAGCAAAGCATTGAAACTAATAAGCTAGAATCCGAAAAGTGAACGTCTTTTTAATTTTGAAAGATTCCTGTTAATCCATTCATCGCTTTCTTTCTTGTACTTAAATTTATCTTCAGCTTCCTTAAATCTCTTAGAATGCACTATTCTTTTTGCTTTAAATTCAACATCTATAATTGAATGCAATAATTCATGGTATAAAACAAATTCTACAACATAAGGAGGAACTCGCTCATCATCCAAACTTTTTGAAATTACAATCCTATTTCGAGCTGAATCATAAAAACCTAGTCTTCTAAAACTTTTTTCTTTACTGTAAGAAACTAATCCGTTAAAAGAAATAGAATAAGCAGTACAAACCTGATTTAGAAGGCGATCAAGATTGTGAAATTTTCCCTTATCAATCAAAACATCACGGCCATTAAGTCTAGCCAAATGATCAGTAATCAGTTCAGCTTTCTGACTTTTAATAAATTTTTTGTAAACCTTAACATAAGAGTCTGCTTCAGAAAATTTCTTTCCGAATAACTTTTCAAACAAATGACAATACAATCCAATTTGAACTGAAATATCGGTATTCTTGAATTCTTTTGCTACAGTAAAATAATATCCTCCTCCTCTTTTTTTCAAAGTAGCCCGGAGACTAGAATAATCTTTAAAGTCTACACTACACGAATCTGGTACGTGACAAATTTCTCTTGCAATCTCTAATTCTATTGAATCCATTTACAGAACCATTATGTTATCAAAATTAAAATATCATACAAACAAAAACTCGACAGATTAGGTTTTTAAACTTATATTCTGTAATGAAACACATGATACTAGATGTAATAGTGCTCATTACAAGCATCTTGTTTCTTATGGCTTCAGTCTGGGAATATACTAAATTAAAAGCCTTAGAAACTGGAGTTGAAGACGAAACAAAAGTAATCCGAAGCAAGGTAATGGAGACAAGAGCATTAAAGAAAGAAAACAGAATAATTCTCAATAAAGTAAGAGAAGAATTAGCCAGAAAAGTTTCAGTAAAAGAATTAGATAGCTTAATTCATGAAACGGATGAACTTCTAACTGGAGGAAAATCTGAAAAGAAAGTTCATGTTCAAAAGGTGAAAGGTTAAAATGGCAGTAGAAGATATTAGTACTTCAAGCGTTGTATTCATTTTATTGACGGTAGTAGCATTCTTTTGGGTAATGCTTACAGCTTCAACAGTACAAAAACGAGCTAGAAAACACTTCAAAGACTTGAGAGAACAAATTGGAAAAGTCGAAGAAGAAACCTTAATTGAAAGAGAAGACTTGACAATCATCAAGAACTCATTAAAAGAAAAAGCTGACTACGACTACTTGAATCAAAGAATGGATTCCTTAATTAGCTTAATCAAAAAGAAAGCTTAAATTTTTTTATTTTTAATTATTTTTTATGGTCTAATTAAAAAATTTCTTCCAAACAAATAGTAGAATCTCTTTCCGGTCCAACTGAAAGTAGTGAAATTGGAGCTCTAGAGTATTCGCTTAATTTTTTCAAATAATTTTGCGCATTAATTGGAAGATCGTCAAAAGACTTTACTAAATCAAGATTTTCGGACCATCCTGGAAAAGACTCGTAAACAACTTCAACTTTTTCAAGTCGTGAAGCATCAGGAGGAAAACAATTCAAAACTTTACCATTTACTTTGTAACCAGTACAAATTTTTAATTCCTTTAAACCAGTAAGAACATCAAGTTTCATAATAGCCAAAGAAGACAAGCCATTAATCTGAACTGCATACTTCACTGAAACAGCGTCAAACCAACCGACTCTTCTAGGTCGTCCAGTAGTAGTGCCGTATTCTCTTCCTGCAAGACGCATGTATTTTCCTAATTGATAAGTATCTCCGTTAGAACCTTTTTCAAGAGACTCAGCTAAAACTTCATTAAGCTTAGGCTCAAGTTCATTAAAGCTTTCTTCAGACTTCATTTGATCTTCAGTCCCTAATTCAGTAGGGAAAGGACCTGCACCTACTCTAGTACAATAAGCTTTTGAAACTCCAATGACTGAATCAACACTAGTAGGACCAATTCCCAATCCAGTGCATTGTCCAGAAGCACATGGATTAGATGAAGTTACGAAAGGATAAGTTCCATGATCAACGTCAAGCAATGTAGCTTGAGCTCCTTCCATTAGAATGTTTTTTCCTTCGAGAATAGCAGAATCTAGAACATCATAAGTGTCATGTGCAAAAGGCTTTAAGAATGAAGAAAACTCGTTATCTGAATTTACATAATCATAAAATCTAATTCCTTTTCTTGCAATTTTATCTTCATAACAAGGACCGATTCCTCTTCCGGTTGTTCCAATTTTTCCTCCCTCTAATTTATCCCTATCAATGTGCTGTTGAGTTATGACATGAGCATTATTGCTTACTAAAAGAGTTTTTTCAGTAACGTTAATTCCTTGTGATTTAATTTCGTTTAATTCTGAAACTAAAACTGCAGGATCTATAACCATTCCGTTTCCGCAAATGCTAAGCTTGTCTTCATGAATTACTCCTGAAGGCAAAATATGAAATTTGAAAGTCTTATCTCCTACGACCACAGTATGACCAGCATTATTACCACCAGTAGCCCTAGCAATAATATCAGCTTTTTCAGCTAGAAAGTCAATAACTTTTCCTTTGCCTTCGTCACCCCATTGGGCGCCGACAACAGTAACTACAGTCATGAGAAAACATCAGTTAAATGAGTTGCAAAGTTTAAAAATAGATAACATTAACTCATAAAAGCCATAATTAATTTTCCAAAAAAGAAAAATTATTTTTTATCGTCCCAATTTCCGCCGTCATCTTTTCTTGAACCAGTAGAATCATTTGCGAATTGGTCTTCTTCTTTTCCGACTTCTTGCTCATTAGCATTTGGTTCCTGATAAGCTTGACTTCCTACTTTCATTAATACGTTCTTTAATGCATCAAATTCAGTTTGAAAATCTTCTTTATTTTCACTTAAAGCTTTTTGTAATTCTTCTTTTGCCTTCTTGACTTCCTCAATCAAATCAGGCTTCATTTTGTCAGCATTGTCTGCTAATGTTTTTTCTGAAACATAAACCAAATGATCTGCTTCATTTCTCTTTTGAATTTTTTCTTCAGTCTTCTTGTCTTCTTCAGCCATTCTTTCTGCTTCTTTGACTTTCTTTTCAATTTCTTCTTTTGAAAGTTTATTTGGAGCAGTAATGGTAATTTTTTGTGACTTGCCGGTTCCCTTGTCTTTAGCAGTAACATTTAGAATTCCATTTACGTCAATGTCAAAAGTTACTTCAATTTGAGGCGTTCCTCTTGGTGCTGGAGGAATTCCTACTAAGTCAAAGTTTCCTAGTGCAGTATTTTCACGTGCTAGTTTTCTTTCTCCCTGGCTAATTCGAATGTCAACGCTTGGTTGCATATCTTGCGCCGTAGTAAACACTTGTGATTTAGTCACTGGAATCGTAGTATTTCTTTCAATGATTGGAGTGAACAATCCTCCGAGAGTTTCAATTCCTAAAGTCAAAGGAGTTACATCCAATAAAATTAAATCTTTAACATCTCCAGCAATAATTCCTCCTTGAATTGCAGCTCCAACTGCAACGCATTCCATTGGATCAACTCCTCTAGCTATTTTGTCTTTACCGAATTTATTTTCCAAAAATTTCTGAACTGCAGGAATTCTAGTTGGACCTCCCACCAAAATAATTTTATCAACTTGCTGTGGAGTCAAGCCAGAATCCTTTAATGCATTTTCAATTGGTTTTACGCAACGAATAATTAAAGGATCAATTAGCAATTCAAAAGTGCTTCTTGAAATTCTTAATTGCAAATTCTTTGGACCAGTTTGATCAGAATAAATGAAAGGTAAATTAACTTCAGTTTCCATGACAGTAGATAATTCTATTTTAGCTTTCTCTGCTGCTTCTCTAATTCTTTGCATTGCAGTAGCATCAATTCTTAAATCAATGTTAGTTTTCTTTTTGAATTCGTTGATAATGTAATCAATTAAGACATTATCCATGTCAGTTCCTCCAAGTTGAGTGTCACCGCTAGTACTTTTCACTTCAAAAACTCCATTACCGAAATCCATTATTGTAACGTCAAGAGTTCCTCCTCCCAAGTCAAAAACAATTATTTTCTGATCCTTACCACTCTTGTCTAAACCATAGGCCAAAGCTGCAGCAGTAGGTTCGTTAATGATTCTAACTACATCCAATCCTGCAATCGCACCGGCATCTTTAGTAGCCTGTCTTTGATTATCGTTAAAATAAGCTGGAACAGTAATTACTGCCTTAGTAACTTTATCTCCAATGAAAGCTTCAGCATCAGTTTTTATTTTTTGTAAAATGAAAGCACTAATATCTTGAGGCGTATAAGATTTGCCAAATACATTGAATTTGAAACTACTTCCCATCTTTCTTTTTGCAGCATAAATAGTTCCTTCAGGATTTGAAACGGCTTGTCTTCTTGCAGCTTCTCCGACTAATCTCTGTCCATCTTTAGTGAAGGCAACGAAAGAAGGAGTGGTTTTTCCTCCGACACTAGTTCCTTCAGCTGCGGGAATAATTACAGGCTTGCCTCCTTCTAGAAAAGCTGCTGCGCTATTAGAAGTTCCTAAATCAATACCTATAATTTTAGCCATTTAACATCACCATAAACAATATTGGACATACAATATTAATGAATTTTTTAATTTTAAACCTTTTTGTTTTCCGTTTCTTTGGCCTCTCCGACCATTACTCGAGCAGGACGCACTTGGTTGTCTTTATACGACCAACCTTTTTGAACTATCTTAACTACAATTCCATCTTTACCGTCTAACCTTCCTAGAACTTCATGCTTTTGAGGGTCTAACTTTTCTCCTTCAACTCCAAAGGAAGTGAAACCTAATTTGTTTAATCGGCCGACTAATTTTTCGTAAAATAATTTTACTTGTTCGTCAGACTTTGCACCATATTCTAAATCATCTAGAATGTCAAGAAGATTAGTAAAAAATTCTTTGAAGTTCTGTTCTTTCATTAAAGCATTGTCTTTGAATGCCCTTTTTCGATAATTGTCAAAGTCCGCTTGCAGTCTTGCAAGTGAATCTTTCAAACCCGCAATTTCATCTGGTTCTTGATCTGGAGCTTCAATTTCAAGATCAGCTTCTTCATCTACCATAGAATAACAATATGATTGACAAAATAAAAAAAGGTATTGAATAAAAAAATGATTAAAAATTTACGTTTTAATTACTTTTTCTTTTTTCTAATGACTTTAGGTTGTGGTTTTATTTGAATGGCGTTTTTGAAAGTTAAGAAGAAAACTATTCCAGTTAGTAACAAACCACCTAAAAGAGCAAGTTGAATTGAATAATCATTCTGCAAGGAAGGTGAAGAGTATTCAAAATCCTGCAAACTGCTGCCTGCAATTGTCAAATCTATTTGATCAACTCTTTTGCTTAACAATGAAAGTAAGAAGGCTGATTTTATGATGTCTGCTTCATTACCCGAATTTGCTGTTTGCAAATAATAATCTGCTTGAGAATAATACAACTGACCCCATAAACTTATTCTTGGGCTAGTGTCAATTTGTTTTACTAAATCACTAGGAGAATAATTTGCAGCTAATGCATCAGATTGGACGGTTACTAAAGCGAATGCAGAATCATACATGCTTCCAACATATTTGCCATCGTAAAACATTTGTCTTGCAGTTCTCAAATGATCCAAGAATTGTTGGTCTGTAGAATTTGTAGCTTCAACATTCTTGATAGAATCGCTAGCTAATTTTTGTAGGGAACTTTCCTGAAGAAGATCAGTTCCGCCTTGAATTTGATCATTCAAGTATTGTGCTGCAACTAACCAGTATTTTGCAGAATAAACATCAGTTAATAGATTGTCTAATGAATCAGAATCAATGTTTTGTTTAACACTATTGAGTTTGTCAACGGCCCAATAATATCTTACAACAGCCCCTCCATAAAGACCGACTTCTTTTTTACTTGGAGTCTTGAACACAATACTATTCGCTATTTTCAACTGATCATCGACCAAACTTAACACTTGATCTTTAGTAACATTCTTCAATAATTGACTCAGAACATCAAACCTAATACTTGTCAAGAAAGCAGAATTTCCTGAAGTATAATAATAACCTTTATCAAAAGCATTTTGAGCTTCTTGCAAAGTTCTTTGCATTATTCTCTTATTCTGTTGAATTGATGGATCGCTAGAAGACAATATGCTTTCAAATGCATTTTGACTTATTTTTAATTGATTTTGAGCAAGATCTTTGAAAAATTCAGTCTTAGGATAAACTCCTCTAACATCTCTTAAATCATAATAAGAAGTTCTGTTAAAGACAGGCAAAGGAGTTGTAGGTTGTGCAAAAACAATACTTACTGCTTCACTAAAGTTTTTCACTTCAATGACTTTTACTTTAGAATCGTTAATTGCAGAATAATCAATTCCATCTGCATCACTTTGACCCAATGGAATTAAAATCAAATTTACATTAACATCCTTAGCAGCAGTAATCTTATTGTTAACTCCTCCAACTAAACCTACGGAACCATCAGGGCTAATAGTACCAGTGGAAGAAATCGTATAATCACTTCTGAAAGACTTTCCAGTTAATTCAGCATAAGCTAACAAAGATAAAGCAAGACCTCCTGAAGGCCCTTCAACACTTTGTACAGAAGTACTTCGTATCTTAAACAGAACTGCAGTATCATTCAAAGAATGATTAGCAAAATTAGCAGCAACCTGAGTAGCTATTTTAGCAGATTGTTGAGTATCTATTGAGAAAAATGGATCTACATCAATATAAGTTCCTGCTTCTTTCTGCGGAACATTGTAAGCAGAAGCACTAATGTAAGTAGCAACTCCATGATCGCCATTTATTGCCGGAACGACCATTTCAGTAAAACCACTAATGTAAAAAGAAAAAGAGAGAATAAACAATAAAGCCAATAATTTTCTCACAAATATGCACCAAATCCGTATTAATAAATCAAACATGATTTAAAAAAACTACGTTTTAAAAAACGTTTTATCAAGAAAAATGAAACAAAAGCACGATATTTTAAAGGAGTTTAAATTTAATCTCTAGTATGACTGAAGAAAGAACTGCTAACGAAGCTTATTTAGAAGGTCGTTTGATTGGATTAAACCAACTGATTACAATACTAAAAGAAAATATTGAAGAGGAAGAAAGTTCTCCTGCTGCAACCATAAAAAGCATTGTAGAACACATTTCGAATGAAATGGATTCCATTATAGCCGAAATGGCTGACATTCATGGAGAAAAACACCCAGTAATTTCAAGTGCTACCAAAAAAACTAATACCATTAACAAAGAAATTGCAAAGCAACCTGAAGAACAAGAAACTTTGAAAAAACAAGTAATGTCAACAGACCAAATACTCAAAAATCTAATAGAATTACAAAAAGCACAACAGGAAGGCAAATAAAAGCGTTTTTTAAGCTAAAAAACCAAAAATATTAGTTCAATTTTACAGAGGATTAATCAATGAATTCTAGTTTAAAGTATCCAGGCTCATTCTTAACGCATAGCGAAGAGTTTGAAGGAAAAGAAGGAACATACACTGAAGAAGACAAAGTTTACTCTAAAATAACTGGACCTGAAAATATTAATCAAGAAAACAGAACTGTAGCAATAAAAGGAAAAGAAGTACGAATGCTAAGAGAAGGAGACACGATTACAGGAAAAATAAAAGAAATTTATGATAA
>CABMDW010000081.1 GCA_902385045.1 uncultured archaeon
AAAGGTTGTTGAGTTGCCGAATGAGACTGAGACAACAAAGACTGAAGCGCCAATCAAGGAGCCAGCCCAACCAGTTCAGCCAACCCAACCAGCCCCATCTGAACCAGCGCCACCAGTTGATAACACTGAACGAGCTAAAAAGTTATTAGAAGATTTGTAATTTGCTCTAAAGTTTCGTATAAATTATTTTTTTATTCTACTCAAAGAAAAAAACATTTGAATGCTAAAAATCATATTAAATAATACCTATCCTAGTAATATACTACCAGAATAACTAACTAATTATGGCAACCAAGACTGAGACTGAGGCACCAAAGAAGTCGCGCAACCAGCTGAACAAGGCACTGAACATTGAAATTCAGCCTTCTCGGTGTCGCTCTGCTATCAAGAAGTTCTTTTTACCTGAGCGCAGTGCTGAGCTTGAGCAATTACACCAGAGCATCTTAGAGCTTAAGGGTAAGGAGCATAAGGATGAGCGAGCTAAGAAGATGAAGGAGTATCGTGAGAAGGAGAGTGCCCCGATGAAGAAGCTAGAGGAGGAGAAGAAGACCTTGAATAAGCAAATTAAGGACTTAAAGAAGCGTCTTGATGAGTTCAAGGTTCAGGATGATAAGACCAAGAAGCTTGTTATCCCTAAGGCAGACCCAGCTCTGACTAAGTATAACGCGTGTAAGGATGAGATTGCTCCTCTGCTTGCTCCTTTAATTGCTCGTCGCGCTCAGATTTCAAATGAACTTTCAGCTCTCAAGAAGAACCACATTCGTCTTAGCGAATCATTTTCTGTAGCCATCGCAGTTCTTGCCGAGACTGTTATCCGCGAGTTCATTACCAACTACATCACCCGAGACCTCAATGGAACTAAGCATGATGAGCTTAGCCAGAAGGATTTACGTGAGATTTCTAAGGATTTGATTACCTATCCTCTCATGAACTTCAATGACCCATCTGAGGATGATGAAGCAGAGACTGATGATGACAAGAACGACGAGGATGACGATGAGGAGAGCGAGACTGATGATGACAAGAAGGATGAGGAGAAGAAGTCAAAGGATAGCACTTCGTTTAAGACCTACATAAACAACATTCGCAAGAACATCAGCGCTAACCTTCCTGCTTCAGATAAGAAGAACAGCAAGCTTTACAAGATTGTCTATTTCAGTTGTGATTCAATTATTCTCAATCTGCTTCGGACTTTCAGTGAGACAGTTAAGTATAATGTTCTTCATGGAATTGATAGTCGCCATACCATCGACAACAACACCGTTATCCGTGGAGTTGCTACCATCCTTAAGTTTAATGGAAAGTCAGATGAGGAGATTGATAGTGTCTGCTCTCGTATCAACTCAGTTATGACTGACTTTAAGAATCGCAACGCAGAGAAGCAGAAGAACAAGAAGAGCGAGAAGAAGTCAAAGGTGGCTGTTGTTGAGGAGAAGAAGCCTGAAGTGAAGGCAGAGAAGAAGGCTGATAAGAAGAAGAACTAAAGGCTGATAAAAAATGTTTGAATGTTATTTTTTTATCTATACACAATGTCAATTCCTTGTGAAGATTTGCTTTGGACAACAACAAATTCATCAAACAATCATTTAGACCCACTAATTGGTCTGGTTCTTGATATATCCAATTATCTAGATATAAGCTTTGAACCAAAGTTAATTAAACATAATAAAGCTCAGGCTGAAACGTTCTTTAAAGCAAACATAGACAAAGTTAATTGGGATTTTCTTTCATGTAATACATCTCTATCTGAATCATTTTTTGAAAGACATTTAGATAAAATTAATTGGAACTGTGCTTCAACAATATTAACTGAACTTCTTGTTAATAAACATTTAGATAAAGTTAATTGGCAGTATCTTTCATGTAATACATTTCTATCTGAATCTTTCTTTGAACATCATTTAGATAAAGTTGATTGGAGTTGTCTTTCAAAAAATACATCACTATCTGAATCTTTCTTTGAAAGACATTTAGATAAAATTGATTGGAATTGTCTTTCATATAATACATCTTTATCTGAATCTTTCTTTGAACGTCATCTAGATAAAGTTAATTGGAATTTGCTCTCATGTAATACATCTCTGTCTGAATCTTTCTTTGAACGTCATCTAGATAAAGTTAAAGAATCGATTCTATGGAACTCATCTATATCGGAAGAATTCTTAGAAACAAAGATTTTAGGACATATAAATTTTGATTATAGCACACTGTTTATACCACCTAACACCGGTTATTTGCTTGTTTTGGAATTAGCAAAATACAAATACTGGGGGTTATCTTGGAATCCAAATTGCTCAGAAGCATTCTATGAAAGACATATAAATGAAGTTAGCTGGCATCGGTTATCTAATAATTCATCCATATCATATCAGTTCATTCAAAAACATATTGATAAAATCGAGTGGAGAGGATTATCAGCTAACCCTCTAACTAGAGAGTTTGTTATAAAAAAGTTTATCAAGTATCTAACCTACGCATAGACTTTAGATAGAAGAGCTAATAGCTTATCAATGTGAGATTGATTTGTGTTTTCATTGATACTAATTCGTAAAACGCCACAACTAACTTCATTTGGTAATCTAAGTGCTTCCATAACATGAGAACGTTTATCTTTCTCACAAGCAGACCCAATTCCAATTATGATATCATTCTGTTCTAAGAAGTCTTTTATTTTTTTATTACATTTACTAACAAAAGAAACACTAAGCGTATTTGGCATAACTTGACTAGATGGCGATGATAGAAAGACACATTTAGTTCCTGGTGTATAATCGGTTATATGCTTAGCTCCGAACATCTTAACAAATTGGTTCTTCATATAATTCATCGTCTGAGTTATCTTCTGAATGTTGCTTTGAAAATTAGAGAATACCTCATTACATGCCATAAATGAACCAGCAATTCCAGATATATTCTCAGTTCCACCACGTAATCCGCCATTTTGGGAACCATGAACTAGCGCTCTAATTT
>CABMDW010000082.1 GCA_902385045.1 uncultured archaeon
AAAGAAATTACAAGTAGTATATTCACACTTTCCAGTTACAATTGAAGTTAAAGGAAAAGATGTTTTTATTAAAAACTTCTTGGGAGAAAAAAGTCCAAGACGCGGACTTGTTTTTGGAAGCGCCCAAGTAAAAATTGCAGGTCCGGACATTACAGTTACGGGGAGCAATTCAGAAGACGTAGGTCAAACCTGCAGAAATTTGATTAACGCAGTTAAGATTAAAGGAAAAGACATTCGAGTCTTTCAAGATGGAATTTATTACGTTGAGTGAACAATTATGGCAAGCAGTGGAAAACATCCAAAGTTTCAAAGTCAAAATTACGGTTCAGTAAAAAGAGTCGGACTACCTTGGAGGAAAGCTCATGGAATTGACTCAAAACAAAGAGTAATGAAGATCGCTTACGGAGCAACTCCAAGAATTGGTTTCAAAGGTAAAAAAGAAAACCAACATTTACATCCAAGAGGAAGTAAGGAATTCTATGTTAGAGGAGCCAAGGATTTGGAAGCATTACAAAAAGGAAGTTTAGTTAGATTAAATGCAGGAATTGGTTTAAAGTTAAGAAAACAATTAATGCAAAAAGCAAAAGAAAAAGGATTAAGGATTTTGAATTCAAGAGTGGAAAATTAAAATGAGTTTAAAGACAGTTAAAAGACTTGCTAAAAGAATTACTGGCGCAGGAACAAGCCGAATTAGAATAATGGATGCCAAAGAAGCTGAAAAAGCTTTGACTAGTGATGATGTTCGAGATTTAATCAAAAAGAAAAAAGTAGTAATCCTCAAGAAGCAAGGAGTCGGTAGAGTTGTTTCAAATAAGAAACAAAATACTGGTTCAAGAAAAGGAAGAAAATATGCTGGATACTCTAGAAAAGAAAGATGGGAAGACAAAGTAAGAGCTTTAAGAAGATACTTGAAAAACATTAAACCAATGTTAAAAGAAAAAGAATATAGAAAATTATATTACATGATCAAAGGAAATGCTTTCAGAGACGTAAGATTTTTGAAAACTTTCATTGAAAATAATAAATTACTCAAAACCGAGGTAAAAACTAAATGAGTAAAGCAACAGGACCAATTTTCTTGGTTCATTTTAGAAGAAGAAGAGAAGGAAAAACAGATTACGTTAAAAGATTAGCTCTAGTTAAGAGTGGTAGAACTAGATTAATCGTTAGGAAATCTAATAGAAATATGATTATTCAATTCATTGACTGGAATCCAAAAGGAGACGTTACTAAAGTTCACGTTGAATCGTTGAAAATAAAAGGACTAGCTCCAGTTGTTAACACTCAAACTGCATACATTACTGGATTCATTGCAGGAAAGAAAGCAATGGAAAAAGGAATTAAAGACTTTATTTTAGACTTAGGTTTGAATAAGAGTTCTAAGGCAAATGTTTTGTATGCTGCAGTAAAAGGAGTTTTAGATTCTGGATTAAAAGGAACAGTTGGAGAAGAAATGTTGCCAGAAAAAGCAAGACTTGAAGGACAACACTTGAAAAAGAAAATCAGTATCCAAGAATTTGTTAAATAATTATATAGGTGTTCTCGAACTTGAAAGAAGAAAATGAAACAGTAACACAAGAAAACGCAAGAAGCATTGCATTACCTAAAGGATGGGTTCCTAAAACAGAATTAGGAAAAGCAGTTGCAGAAGGAAGAATCACTTCAATGGACCAAATCATTGAATCAGGAAAAAAAATACTAGAATGGCAAATTTACGACGTATTACTTCCTGACTTGAAAGAAGAAGTTATTGAAGTAAGCTCAGTTCAAAGAATGACTGGATCAGGAAGAAAACAAGCAATGAGAGCAGTAATATTAATTGGAAATTCAAATGGTTTCGTAGGAGTCGGAGTAGGAAGAGGACCTGAAACCAGAGACGCTATTGCAAAAGCAATTATTGATGGTAAAAAACACTTAATTAAAGTAAGATTAGGTTGCGGTTCATGGGAAGATTCAAGTAGCGAACCACACTCAATTCCAGAACAAGCAATCGGAGGAGCAGGTTCAGCTCAATTAACATTAAAACCAGCTCCAAGAGGAGTCGGATTAGTAGCAGGAAGCGTTGTAAAACTAGTTTTAAGTTTAGCAGGAGTAAAAGACGTTTGGACTTTTACAAAAGGAAGAACTAGAAACAAGTTGAACATGGCTAGAGCAACTGTAAATGCTTTAGATTCATTGAATACGAAGAAAAGTAGTAAAAGGTTATTCGAATGAGTGAATATTTAATAATTAGAATCAGAGGATGCAGTCAGACGAAAAGAGAAGTAGAAAGAACTCTAAGTATGCTAGGATTAAGTAGAAGTCATTCAGCCTGCATTGTTCCAGAATCAAGAAAACACGTCATGCAGTCAATCAAAGACTATGTTGCCTATGGAGAAATAAGTGATGCTTTCGCAAAAGAATTAAAAACTTTAATGAATGGAAACAGATATGTTAACTTACCAAGCCCAAGAAAAGGATTCGGTTCAGTAAAAACCGCTTATCCGAAAGGAAGCCTTGGAAATTGGGGTAAAGACATTGAAGGACTTGCAAAAAGAATGCTTCCAGAAAAGAAAGAAGTAAAACCAAAGAAAGCTAAGTGATATTAAATGCCTTACAGAATTAAATCAAGTAAAAAAAGAAAATACGCAGGAAACCGATTCTACGGAGCTGGAAACGCTAAGAACAGAAGAGGT
>CABMDW010000083.1 GCA_902385045.1 uncultured archaeon
AAGCATAAACTGCTTTTCCATTCATTAATTGAATTTCTGCAGCAAAACTATTTGGACATTCACTTAAAACTTGCTTACAGACACCAGTACAAGGAATTACTAATTGATCTTTTCCTACAGCACTTTTAACAACAAAATCTTGAGTCGTTACAGTACTATAATCTCCAGAAGGTTTACTGCCTCCTGCAACTAAGACAAACAAAACTCCAAGAATTACGATGATTGAAACAGCCAATAAAAAGAATGCGTTAATTTTATCCATGAAATAATAATGAAAAAACTTGATTTTAAATAAGCATTATTAGAGGTTTCAACTATTTTTTATCTACTAATGAAAAAATCCAGTAGAAAAGAAGAGCAATGAATGCTCCACCCAAGAATGAAAAGAAGCTACTTAAAATCAAGTTTAATGAAACATGACCGAAAAAGAAATAATCTACTAAAAAGAAGCCTATAATAAAACCTAATCCGCTCATGAACACGCGTAACATCATTAAAATCTCCTTTAAAATAAAACGAAATTAAACATTAAAATAATAGTGGGCGGGCTGAGATTCGAACTCAGGTCACGTCCAATTTAGTTTTCATTGAACTTTCACAGCATTCTACGACGCACTCTAATTCATTAATCTTTAGAGCGAGAAATCCCCAAGGACGTAGGATGCCAAGCTACCCCACCTGCCCACAAATAGTTATGGAGAATAGTAAATAAATAAGAAATTAAAAATAAAAGAAAAATAAAATTAGAATCTCGGATATGCTTCAATTTCGTCAATTGCATTAACATATGATAATAGCATTCTTCTGCAGCAGTATCTTGAAACTTGTAATTCGTCTAAGACTTTTGATTTGTCTTTTCCTTTTGCGACTGCTTCATCATATTTTTCTTGTAATGCACTTGTTGGTTTTCCACAAGTAAAACATCTTACGGGAGGCATCATATTTTTTACGACCTTTTTAAGTTAATTTAAGTGGTTTTTAAAGTTTTTAAAACTCACTTTTTTGGCTCATCAGGATTTACTTCGTCAATATCAATGACAATAGTTTTTCTCTGACAAGTGGTACAATAATAATCGTTTGTTCCAGCACTTATTGCTCCTATTGCTAATTCTCTTGAAGATTTTGCTATTATTTCAGCAGTTGTTTCCAAAATTTTTTTTCCAGTCTTTTGGGGTTCTTCAATTATTTTTGCAGTTTTTTCAATTGCTTTTGCAGGCAATTCAGGAAGTTCTTCTACTCCTTTAATTGTTTTCTTAATCAAGTCATGCGGCTTACTTAAATTTACTCCGCCAGACACTAAAGGCGTAACGTCTGACATTCTGGTTAAAGTTGGCTTTTTACAGTAAGCACAGACTAACATGATTTTACCTGTATGATTTCGTAAATCTTGCTCTTGCTCCAGGTCCTTTGAATTTCTTCGGTTCGACTCTTCTAGAATCTTCTACTAAGAGAGAGCGATCTAATTCCATCATTTGTTTTCTAACTTCATCATTTCCGGCGGACTGGCTTAGGCTTCTTGCAATTGCTGTTCTTACTGCTTGAGCTTGGCTCATTGTTCCTCCTCCGAAAACGTTTACTCTAAAATCATGAGTAGTGTCTTTGCAAAACACGAATGGTTCTTGTACTATTTCTTGATATAAGGGATTGTCAATATCGTTTAAGTAAATTCCGTTAATGAAAACTTTTCCAGTTCCCTTAACTACGGTACATCTTGCTATGCTTTCTTTTCGCTTTCCTCTTTGAATAGTTTGACCTTTCTTAGAATTTTTCTTTACTTTAGGCATTGTTCTTCCACCCTAGTGCTATGCAAATACTTTCTATTGAAGTAAGTTTGCCTTTAACTTTATCTCCAGTGTACTTGAATGTTTCTGCTTTCAAGTTTTCTGGGTTTCCATAATAACAAGTAATTCTCTGTTCAGCATCACTTCCAGTTCTATTGTGCTTTGGAAGCATTCCTTTAATCATCTTCTTCAAGAACAAATCAGGTCTTCTTGATAGTTTAAAACTTTCTTCAGGATTTGCTTTGTTTTTTTGTTCTCTTTTATTGAAATATCTTGTTACAATATAATCTTTGTCTCCAGTGATGACTGCTTTTTCAGAGTTAATGATTTTAACTTCAACTCCTTGCAATGCGCTTTTAGCTGCACAAGCCGATAGTTTTCCAGCTATAGCGTTTTCAGCATTTAAAACAAGTACTTGAATTTGTTTTTGAGATTTCATTTACATCACGATAATAGTATTACTTCCTTTTGGATTTACTTTTAAATATTCATTGAAGGAATAAGCTTTTCCTCCTGCTTTAAGGATCTTTGCTTTTGCTTCATCTGAATATTGGAATGCCACGATTACTCCTCCAGCAAAAGCTCCTTGTGACAACACTTTTCCTGGCACCAAGCAATCCTTGCCTTTTAACTTACTTAATTTATTTAAATTGACAGAAGCTCTGATTCTAGATGGTTTCTTGAGTAGTCTTGCGACTTCAATCCATACTTCATTCTTATTTTTTCTTCCCGTTTTTTCCAAGTCAACTACTAGTTTTCTTAAAACCGGGTTTTCAATTCCTTTTTTTGCCATGTTAACATCAACCTACGAAAAAACAATTCCTGACTTTTATGAGGGAGCTGGGATTTGAACCCAGGCATCCACAAAGGAACAGGAACCTCAATCCTGCGCATTTGACCAAGCTCTGCCACTCCCTCGGAGTTTTTACAGCTTCAATAAAATATTTTAAGCGCAGAATTTAATTAAATGTTTTTTACAAGTTATCGTGAATTTCTTTATATTTTTCTTTCAATATTTCTAAAGCCATTTCTAAAACTTCCTTGGCCTTGAGATTATTGTAAGATTCTATAAAGAAGTGAAAAGTTTTTCCATCTAAATTATAAGAACATAAAGCATTCTTGAATTTAGCATGAGTTCTTCCAATTCCTTTTACTGCTTTAGCTTCAAATCTTAATTTTCTTCCAGCTGGAAGTTTGATTATTGGAATGTCTTCATTATAAACTTTAATTTTTGAATCTTGTGATTTTAATTCTCCTGCCTTGACAACACATGGACCTTCGGCGTTCAAGCTAAAGTCAATTTCATGAGCCTTAGAATCTTCCCAGGTTAATGGAATTAAACCTATTCGGTTTGAAATGTATTCATTAAACATTGGACTAGTGTTTTCGTAAAAAGTAACTTCATTAATAGCCCATGAAGGCAACTGTGCTAGTATTGTTCTTCTTAAGGCATTAGCAAATCCAGTAGTGCAGTCGAGAGTAAACTCAATTCTTTCATTAGTTTCTTTAGTAATCTTGAGTTTCATACTCTTCTACCTCTTTTTCCACCAGGTCTTTTAGTGGTATCAGTAGGAATTGGAGTAACATCTTCAATTTTTCCAATTCTTAAACCAGACCTAGATAATGCTCTTATTGCAGCTTGAGCTCCTGCGCCTGGAGTTTTTGTTAAGTGACCTCCTGGTGCTCTAACTCTAACATGAATAAATGCGATTCCTTTCATTTTAGCATCTTCTGCTACTTTGAATGCAGCTTGCATTGCAGCATAAGGGCTTCCTTCTTCTCTATCTGATTTAACTAACATTCCTCCTGAAGCTTTTGCAATTGTTTCTGCTCCAGTTAAGTCGGTTATAGTAATTAAAGTATCATTTTTGCTTGAATAAATATGAGCGACTCCCCATTTTCCTTCTTTAGGAGCTGGAGTATAATTTGGTCTTACAGGTTGAACTGGAGTTTGAGGTTTTGATTCAACTTTTTCAGTTTCTTTAGTAGGTTGAACTTCGTTTTCCTTGACTACAACAGCGTTTTCTTTTTTGTGATGTTTAACTTCTTTTACTTCTTCAACCATAATCATTCACTTTTAACTTCACTAGCTACAACTTCTTCCTTTTTAGGAGTTTCAGTTGAAACTTTCTTTTCAAGCATTTGTATTGACACTGGTTTTCCAAACCAATTTAATTTCGATTCTTCTGAAAAACTTACGATATAACTAGGAATGCTTACTTTGCTTTCATCAATTGCAATATGACCGTGAATAATAATTTGTCTGGACATTTTTGGAGTAACTCCTAAATGTTTTCTCCAGATTATAGTTTGCAATCTTCTTTCTAACAAGTCTGTAACTTTCAATCCTAAAATATCTTCAATTTTCAAGTCGTCCTTGTTAATAAAATATTTCTTACAACGAGTAATTAATCTTTCAGCTCTTTCTTCCAATTTAGCTCCTTTTCCTGAAAGTAATCTTCTAGCATCTCTTCTTAATTTTCTTAAAATGGTTTGAGCTTTCCATAGTTCACGCATATTCTTTAAGCCGTATTCTTCAACTAGTTGTTTCTCTTCTTTTAATCTAGTCTCATCCCATAATTTCTTAGGATTTTCAAACTTTTTCCTTAATTTTTTCGCTGAACCCATACGCCAATCTCACTTTACTTTTTAGTATCTTTAGCATCTGCTGCAGGTGCACCAGGTGCTGAACCTCTTCCAGCGAGTTTCTTCATAACTCCTACCGTCAATCCTTTTCTTCCGGTAGTTCTGTTTCTCTGTCCTCTTACCCTTTGGCCTAGAGAATGTCTCCAACCACGGTAAGTTCTAAGAGTTCTTTCTGCATCAATGTCTTGTTTGTTTAAATAAATTAAATCATTAGTTAAAACATGAATATTCTTACCTGAATCTTTATCCATTCTTCTGTTAAGCATGAAAACTGGAATACCATATTTTGGTAAGTCTCTCAATAATTCTTCAATTTGTAATACCTGATCTTCAGACAATAAACCTACTTCAACATTAGGATCAATGTTCAATTTTGATTGAATAATTCGAATTACTACTTTAGACAAATTTTCTCCTAATCCTTTAATCCTAGGTAAAGCTCTTTTTAGTCGTACTTCTCCTTTCAAGTCCCTTCCTAGAATACGAATAATTCCACGGAAATTCTCTCCACGATCTACAACTACTGCTTGTTTTGCATTAGGATTAAAATGTTGTTTCTTTTTTTCTTCAGCCATCAAATCACGTTAAGTAATAATAATTGAGTTCAAGTAATTTTTTCAAAAGACTTTAAGTCATGTCTTATTGTGAAATCAACTTTCCAAACGCTCCATAAAGAACTGTGGAATTAGTTTTTGACTTCTTAAAACACGGTTTTAATTGAAAAATTAAAACCTAATGAAAGTTTTACTAAACCTCTGTAGAGTAAATAGTAACAAAAATCATTTAAAAGACTTTTGATACATCAGATTTCTAAATGTGGTTAAAGAAATCCTAAAAAACGCCGGGACTGAGACTTTCATGAAAATAAAATCCACTAAAGAACTTAAATTTTTCATTCGAACTCAGGAGGCCTTGCGACCACACGCTTTCCAAGCGTGCGCATTAACCACTCTGCCATCCCGGCATTTAGTAATAATTTGGTTGAAACAACTATTAAATTAATTGGCTGATTGTTTTGAAATTAATTTTATTTGCTTATCAGAAAAACCTGCTTTAATCAAGTACTTGAAAGCTAAGTCTTGAGAATCTTCATTCTTAGTTCTCAGGTAATCAGAATGCCAATAATCATATCGGACCAAACCAAAAAGTTTTTTATATAATTCAATGGCCTTTAAGTCAAAGCCTTCTAATTTTTTCGCTTCATCCAACAAAAATTGACTATGAATCATTAAACCATAAGCTTCAAGGGAAAGGCTCAGATAAGCAATATCTTCCAAGAAATCTCCATAACGGTAAAAATCATTAAAATCAAGTCTGTCCATGGGTAATAGTCTCCCCTGGTGATAAAATAATTTCTCAACACTCAAATCTCCATGTGCAT
>CABMDW010000084.1 GCA_902385045.1 uncultured archaeon
CATTTGAGCATCATTTGAGCATCATTTGAGCATCATTTGAGCATCATTTGAGCATCATTTGAGCATCAATTAAATTCATTTAAAGTTTAATATATACCAATCCGGTAGTATGCTCAAATGATTAAATCAAAGGATGCGATTATAGATGAGTTTATAGCAAGTATCATATCTAAGATAAATGAACAAAAAGAGATATCAGATTCATATGAATTTCAAATGACTGGAAAACTAAGCGATAACAATATGAAGTTAGTTATAGAGAAGTTAAATAAGAAGATAAAAAAAGCTGGATATAAAGCAGAACGTGTAATTAAAGCAATTAGTGGAACGAATGGAGGAACAGATACCGTTGTTTGGGTTAAGATAACATGGCTCTAAACTAAACTGTTTTTTATGTGAGTTCAAATGTTATCAATGCGAGTTCAAATGTTATCAATGCGAGTTCAAATGTTATCAATGCGAGTTCAAATGTTATCAAACGTTATCAACTACCAGCTAATGTAGATGTATAAGTCGTTCCACCTCTATTCCATTTGAAAACTAGCCCACTCGAACCATTTGAATATACAATCATTTGATTAGCACTAACTGTAGTTGGGGCATTAGCTGGTAAAGAAAAAACTATACTCAGCGATGAATTAGCACAACCTAAACTTGAAGCAGTTAGAGATGTAGTTGTATTTAACATAGCAAACGTATCATTTGCTACATCTGGAATTGTGTAGAATATAGCAGATGATGGAGCAGATGAAGTGATAGTCAGATAATTAGCAGAAGTATTTCCTAACACCAGTTGATTTGAAGTTTTAGATGAAGCTATACGAGTATCAAATGTTTTAAAATCAGATATCGTCTGGTTAGTT
Organism: uncultured archaeon; assembly: GCA_902385045.1. Lineage (GTDB taxonomy): Archaea > Micrarchaeota > Micrarchaeia > Norongarragalinales > CABMDW01 > CABMDW01. The sequence continues at coordinate 864 of CABMDW010000084.1, forward strand.
GTATTCATAACAAAGTCTAAATTAGCACCTATACTTGGAATTGTAGCTGTGAAATTAGCTGTTTGTGTGGAGTTAATGGTTAGAATGTTGTTTCCACTTCCCACTTTTAGTTGATTTGAAGTTGTCGCTAAAGATAAAGTACCATCTATCTGTTGCGCTCCATAAAATATCTTTGGTTGATTAATTATAAGGTCAATGCCAACTGAATCTATCGTTAAAAGAACATAAGTTCCATCTGCTGAAGAGCGAATACCAATCACATTATTACCATATGTTTTAACAGCAGTCCATGTAATGCCATAATCTTGCGAGAAATAGACATTATGACTTAATGTACAACACGCATAACAGAATTGTCCAGAAGCATCACATGTTATATCGTCATAAGTATCACTTGAAGCGCCACTTTTAGTAAATGATTGACCATAATTTGAACTATACCAAATTCCTCCACCACCAAACGCACAATACATATATTTTCCATCTGATGACATAGCACAGCTACAATCATATATAGTCAATGATGATAACCCAGTAATGGCTCCACTCGTTGGTACTATTTCTGTAAAAATATATGGAACACCAGATGAAGCAAGATAAATAGAAGCTGTTGTTGAACTGGTAGGTATAGCTAAAAGACAAAACTTACCATCAGATGATAAACACGCAACGCCACTATAAGCTGGGGTTGTATATGATGTAAATGTTCTGCCATAATCATTTGATACATATAAATACGGTGATAAAACAGCAGAAGATGCTGTTATGTATTTTCCATCTGATGAAACATACGTATTTAACAACCCACTAGCTGAAATTAGTAGTGCCCATGTTGAACCAAAATCTCGTGAGATATAACAACCAGTTGTAGCATTTATAATTGACATAATCCTTCCATCAGCTGATATTCCAACTCCATAATATTCAGAATCAGAGCCCTTTGGTTTCACTTCACCCCACGTTCTACAAAAATCAGATGATATATACGCATTACCAGCTATCATACAAGACGCTATACCATATCTTCCATCTGAACTGATAGCACATTTATACCAATTTAAAACACTTGATTTGACATTGACAAATGTTTGTCCAACTGAAATTAAACTTGTATCAATACTTGGAGTTAATTTAGAAGACCCAAAGAACAAACTTCTAGATAGAACACCTAGACTTTGTGAAACTGATAGGTCGTTTGTTGCTTTTAACGGGTCAAAGTAGTCAATGGAATTTTGGCTTGTAATTTGTCCAGTTATAGTTAAGCTATCTGTAGTCTTATTTAAAATCGGTGATAGTTTATAACAAAATCCTCCAGTTATACCATAGAAGATATAGTTTCCATCTCCAGATACACAAACAAAATTAGTTAAAGTGCCTGGTGAGAATGCTTGCCAGTCTCCATACCCATATGAGTAATTAACTCTAATTCCACCTTGGTATCCAGTTGAGTTTTTCACTATAGTGGCCATAACGTTTCCTTCATAGCTTATACCAGCTGTTCTACTATCATTCATATAAATGTTATCGTTAATTAACTCAATTGTATTTAGATAATCTCTACTAACTCTAGCAGATTCTAAATCTCTTCCTATTATAGCATATCTGCCAGACCCACTTATAGCCATACATTCATCTCCAAATGTAGTTGTATTTAAAGTCCATGATGCTCCAGCATCTCTACTAACATATGTTTTATCAGTTGTTTCACCAAATGCTACCAAGTCTCCTCCTCCATTACATCTAATGTATGTAATTGTCCCTGAAACTACTGGATGAACCAGCTCAGCCCACGTAGGAGAACC
>CABMDW010000085.1 GCA_902385045.1 uncultured archaeon
AAGATTAGACTAATTATAGCATCTTTATCTTTTCCATTTTCGGTATAGTCTTTACCAACTAGTTCATGTTCTAACACGAGCTTGTTTTTTGTGCCTTCAATGAACTTATCATACATTTTATCTAAAAATTGAAGATAACCTAGTTCAACTCCAGATTCGCCCTGTCTCTTTCTTTTATTCATTCTCTCAAAGCAAACTTCAGGTGAGTTTTTGATGAAAATCTGGAAAGCATTATCTAAATCAATTGGTAAAAGGGTCTTATACATGTAGCACCATTCATAATACATTTTTAGTTCAGTTTCTGTTAGCTTTGATTTCAATCCTTCCATGAAAATCTCAACATCAGTTCTCATACAACGTTCCATGATGATAATCTCAGCATCTGGATTATTCTCTAATTGCTCTCTAATGCTCAAGACTTTGCTAGAGAAAACCAGAGTTTCAAAGGCATAACCAAACTTAGACATGTTAGAATAAAACTTATCTAACATACCATACTCTAACCATTTGCCGACCGGCTCTTTGATTAAACAGAATTTAGTTCCTAGTTTCGTTAGTCGTTCAATTAGACCATTGATGATTGTGGTCTTACCAGTTCCGATGTTTCCGTTGATGATAATAACTTTAGGTGATGTCATCTTATAGTTTTAGAATTTAAACTTCAAATTTAATGTTGAATTGATATAATTTATACTCTGATGTTGAAGCATATCATTCCAGTTCTAAAAAGCAGTGATTTTGAAACGATAGATGAGATTATCAATTATGTAATCTCAATTATAAAAAACAATCAGTTGATTAACAAAGTTAAAGTTAAAGATGACAAAGATTTGTGTTCAAATATAACTCAAGCTCATAAAGACCAACTTAAAACACATAACATTAAAATTGAATCAACATCAAATGGATTATATCCATCTCTAGATGATAAAGATAACATAATTGTTTTCTCTTATCCTAATTGAATGCGATTAGAAAACGAGAAGAACATGACCCTAGATAACTTTCTATCTTTTTATAGTTTTCATCTGAGTTAAATGTCGGAGGTAAAATCCAGATGACACCATAACCACAATCTAAAACTTCCTTGATTTCATCTAAGTTTCCATCACTTCTAAGAAGACCATTGATAAAATATACACGGTCAAACTGACCTCTAATTAGAGCATTTGTTTGCTCAAGAAGTGTCTGTTCTATATCAAATTTGATAACTAACTCTCCAACTTGTGTCTGAATTTTAGGTAATCCATCTGGAACGCAATTCACATAGATACTAATAGTTTTTTTATCCATCATGATACATAAAAAATTAAAGTTCAATTTTAGCTTAAGCCTTAACGAAAGGTAAGTTTCCAACCTGACCTGCCTTCTTTGATAAAACATCTAAAATTTCACTATATGACTTCTTATCAAATAGAATTGGGGATGCGATAGCAAATGTGGCCGCTCCACCAAGGAGTGAAACGAAACCCATAGTAATGCTTCCCTTGTAGAATGAATAGACACAAATGATAACTAGAATGATAATCAGAACAATAACCAATGCCTTACAAACGGTAATAGTCATATTTGTTGTTGCTTGCTTATATATTGAAAGAAAAAAATTATAATAAAATTGAATTATGATTACATTTATCTATAAATGGAACATGGAAGAATTAAAGAAAGTTATATTTCAAGATGTTCCTACATCAAACATTAACATCATTTATAATGACAATAATAAGCAATTGCTTGAAAACGCATTAAATCAAACATATCTAACTGACCAAGACATCTTACCAAAACCAACGCATCTGTTTGAAACATTCAAGTATCAGCTAATCTCAAATATCAAATGTGTTATAGTTGGACAAGACCCATATATATCAGATGAGCAAGCTATGGGTGTTTCATTTTCAATTCCAGAAGCTTGTGAGAAAGTGCCCCCATCATTCAAAAACATTATAGCTTGTCTAGAACAATTTGAATTAATTTCACATGAAGTTAAAGACCTTAGACCATGGATTGTTCAAGGTGTTCTTCTTTTAAACTTAGGTCTAACAACTAAAGTTGGTGTATCTGATGCTCATACATCAATCTGGAGACCTTACACGATGACTATAGTTAAACAAATTGATGATTTTTGGAAGTTAAATGGAATTCATGGAAGGTTTGTCCTTTGGGGAAATCATGCTCAATCTATAATGCCTAGAAAGAATGAATGTTTAGTTCGTTCTCATCCATCACCTCTAGCTGATAACCGATTACCAGAAGAAGATAAATTCGTTCATTGTCCTCATTTCAACATTCTACATCAAAAGTTTGACATAAACTTTGATACTAAATGTAAAATCTATTGTTGGACTGATGGCGCGTGTAGTGGAAATGGGAAGGAAAATGCTAGAGCATCATTTGGAGTTCTAATTTCTGGATGCCAGTTTAAAAACGTTAGAGTTAGTGGGTTAATTCAACCATATAAGTATGAATGGAAAGATAGAGCAATTAAAATTGATACAAATGAAAGGGTAATTCCAACTAACAATCGTGGTGAATTGCTTGGTATCTGTTGGGCTCTTTATGTTCTTCTGAGATTTGTAGCGTTGGGTAAAGTTGTCATCATTTCAGATTCAAAGATTTGTATATCTACATTCACTGAGTGGCTAAAGAAAAGAAAACAAGAAGGAACTGTTAATGAGCTAAAGAATTTAGATTTAGTTCTTCTAGGAGATAAATTGCTTCATAGATTAAAGAAGCAAGCATTAAAAGTGAAGTTCATTCACATCAATTCACATCAGCCAGAACCTGAAGAAAGTTTAGCTAAACTATACTGGAAGGGGAATAAAAAAGTAGATGAGATGGCAACTAAATGTTTAACAGCTGGCAAAAATCAAATTCAAACGAACTTTGAGGTGTTGCGTAGTTTAGTTGGTGTCTGACAGAATTTGAATAGAAATAAGGTTTATATATAATGTTTGGACTACATATAAACAAAGATAGTATTCGTCAATCTGATAATCTTTTTGTAGCTATAAGAGATTCTTATAATCAATCAGTTAAAGATGGAATGCCTATAAAGTCATATCAAGTTTTTATAGCTAATCCAAGAAACCGAAAATGGACTGTAGATGATGAAATTATGAAACAAATTAGGGAGTTTAATGTGAGACAACATTTGAAATGTATCGTTCATTCAACATATCTAGACCACCCATGGGGAGATTTGACCAAAGCATCAGTTAAATCATCAATTGGATTTATCAAACGAGAATTAGAGTTTTGTGATAAGATGAAAGCTAAAGGGTTAGTTGTTCATTTACCTACAACAATGACACCACAAGAAATAGAACATAATTTGATTAAGTTAGGAGATAACAAATCAAAAGCTAAAATTTTGCTTGAGATGGATGTTGTTTCAATTTCTAAAGCCATTTATAACAAACCAGAGACATTAAATGAATTGATGAAAGTTATCAGACGAAATGGATTGAGTTCTAAATTTGGTCTAGTTATAGATACAGCACACGTCTATCACATGGGAACTAAATTGAAAACTAAGAGACAAATGAATGAATTTCTAAATGGAATTAAAGAGATAGGTCTTAGACGAAGCAATCTAATCTTTCATCTAAATGATGATAAAAACGAAGCGGGGTATAAAAGAGATGAGCATACATGTTTGACAACTGGTAAAATTTGGAGTGATGGACATGAAGGACTTCAAAAGTTGGTTAAGTTCTTAAAACGAAACAAACTTATAGCTATCTTTGAGGGAAAACGATATGATGATTATGTATGTAATATGAACATCGTTCAGGCATTGTTTTAAGCGTGAGCAAAATCTGAAAGATTTGAACAATTAAAATGATAAGTTATATTAATTGGGCAAAATGGAAAAGACCAACGTTAATCAACCTGACGTTAATATT
>CABMDW010000086.1 GCA_902385045.1 uncultured archaeon
AGGCCTCTGAAACGGTTAAGTTTCCCGAAATACAAAAAACATTGGAACGTGAAGTCATTATTTCTCCTACAGTACGATCATTAAATTCAAGAACATTTTCAATCATCTTAAGTTCTTTCTCACTTATGCTCTTATGAATTGCACCAAGCTTTACAGCCGAACGGACTTCTTCTTCAGTAAACTTTTCAACAATAGTTGCTCTTGAATATACTCCTGGAATTAATTTATTAATGGCATCAAAAATTATTACTAATGGATAAACGCATTCATAAGTCAAAAATATTATTGGATTAAAGAATAATAGGAATTTTTCACCATTAGCAGTCGCAAAACTTTTCGGAACAATATCTCCAACAGTAAGAAGAATGAATGCCATAACCCCTATTGCAATTCCCAATCCAGAACTTCCAAAAATGATTAAAGCCATTTGAGTTGCAATTGCAGAAGCAGAAATATTAGCTAAATTACTAATAATTAAAAAAGCTATTACGACTTTCCTTCTTTGCTTGTATAATTTTGCTAATGTTTGAGATCCTTTAATTTTTTTCTCAAGCAAAAAATGAATTCTGACTGCGGAAAGAGAAAGAAAAGACACTTCAGCGGCAGCAAAAAAAGCTGAAATTATAACAAGCAATACCAAAAGTAAAGAGCTTAAAAAAAGATCCATATCCTATGTTTTAAGGGGGACATTCTTTAAAATTAAGTCACTGTAATTGATCCCATCATATGAGGATGAAAAGTACAATGGTAAGTATAAACTCCAGGAGTAGTAAAAGTATGACTGTAAGAGGCACCATTGCTTAAAGAGTCAGAGTTTAATTCACTTCCAGAATCACTTGTAACCGTGTGAGCTACGGAATCTTTGTTAGTCCAAGTTACCGTGTCTCCAGAATGTATTGAAATGCTTGTAGGATTAAAAGCAAAATTACTGATTTCAATACTTTCCATGCTTCCTTGAGATTGCGCTGTAGCTTGGACTTGCGTACTAGGTTGAACTGAAACTTGCACGCTTGCAACAGCTTGGCTCGTTACTGAACTGCCAGTATTAAAAAATAAAATTGCAACAGCTCCGGCAAATATTATTGCTGAAATAATAATCAAAAGAGTATTCATAAATCAAGAATGAAATTCAACTATATTAATAATTCGTTTTCTAAATTTTCTTAAATTTTAAAGCTACAGAATTAATGCAAAATCGTTTACCAGTCGGTTCAGGACCATCATCAAACAAATGACCTAAATGTCCTCCGCATTTCTTGCATACTACTTCAGTTCTTTGCATTCCATGAGAATTATCTTCTTTTAATTCAACACTTTCTTTGTTAGCAGCATAAAAACTAGGCCAACCACAATGAGCATCAAATTTAGTTTCAGAAGAAAATAATTCATTTCCACACCCAGCACAATAATACTTACCATCTTCTGTAGTGTTAACGTATTCTCCAGTAAATGGAAGTTCAGTTGCTTTTTTCCTTAAAACTTGAAACTGTTGGTCATTCAACTTCTTCTTCCACTCTTCTTCACTTTTAGTAACTTTATCCATTAACATCAATTAATTTTGTGTTCTTTTTTTGAATCTTTGAAAAAAGATTTTTGTAAATCTCTTTTCCTTTTCTCATTTTTTTCATTAAGAATGAATTCTTTATTAAGCATTTTACGAATATTTCCAAGCTTTCCTTTCAAAGAATTATTTAAATGATAATCCGATAGCACTTCCATCGCTTGAAGTAAATGAGAATTTAATAATACAGTAACAGTACCAGATTTAGCCTTTAATTTGTGGTTTAATTCAACAATTTCTTTTTGATGATTATCAAAACTTTCTTTATTATTAAAAACACTTAAAACACTATTAGAGGTAGATATCAATTCAGGATGATTTTTCATGCAATATCTTCTGACTCGTGAAAAATTGGCTGCTTTCAAATTTTTCAAGTGCTGACCTACTACTTGTAATGCTAAAGGCGTTGGAACAAGATTAGAAGTTGAAACGTAATTATTTGCAACTCGAATATTACTTTCATGATTAATGTGTTTTTTAGCAGATTTAAGGGCAATATGAAAACGTCTTAAAGCTTGATTATAGGCAGTTCGAACTAAAAAACCATCAATATACTCAACAGGAGTTCCTGATTTTTCGTGTAATTTAAAAGCAGTTTCTTTGATATTTTTATAAAAAGTACCTCGATTTCTATCCCATCTAACACTTTTTTGCATTACCATTGAAAACATTAGGGTAAAGAAATATATAATTAGTCTAGAAGATTAGATTCAATATTATTTTTTACTGTTCTCTAAAAATCTTATTAATTTACTTCTAACGTCACTTTTATTAGAAAACTTACGGGAAGACTTAGAATCATCTCCATATTTTTTATTAAAATGCTGTTCTAATAAACTTAAAGGATAGGAAATACTAGTAACTTCAGAAAATTCACTTGGATATTCATTCATTAAATGTCCGTACGCCCCCGTCCGTTGTTCAACAGGTAATTTTGAAACCTGATTATATTTTTGAATGAACTTAGGATTAATTTTTTGAAGTCGACTTAAAGTTTCATGCAATAATACTCTATGCCTAAAAATATCTTCACTAATTGTTTTAGATTTTTTCTTTCGTTTATCTAAGATTTTGGATCTAGAACTTCTCAAATAGTCAACTGCGTTATCAATAAGTCCTTCACTCCTTGATTTTCTTAAAGACTGCAAAAAATACACCAAACAAATATTACTTTAAATTGCTTTTTTCCTCTAAAACTTCTCTTCTTTGTGCTTCAATTAATGTTTCAAATTCTCCCATAAAATGATTGTAATCAGAAACATTCAAAGCAAGTTTACCAACTACATTTTCTAAGCTTTGTTTCCTGTACTGATGAACTGCAAAAGGAAACATGTTATTCGGGATATTCTTGCTTTCATCAATAAAACGAGTGATTATCCTAAAATGTTCAAGTTCATCTATCAATATTTTAGCTACAGTAATCGTAGCGCCTTGTTCAATTAAGCCAGAATTATTAGAGAGTTCTTCTCGAGATACGCCCTTATAATGAATCAAATAATTACTTATACCAGTTCTAGCATTTTCAAAAGCAAGATCAAGAGAATCTTTAGCTGCTTTTTTCCTTCTACTAAATTCACTATAGCTTACTTTATGATCTCTTAAATCAGATATTAAACTGTCAATTGCAAACGCAGCATTTTCAACATTCTTAACAATAAATTTTCTGTGTTGGCTGTTGGAATCTAGAACATGCTTTACATGTTCAGTAAGCAACTGGCTTCTAGTAGGTTCAGCTTTCTTTTTATTATACCATCCGAAAACCTTGTCCAAAACCATTGAAATTAGTATGAAATTAAAATTAATAAAAGCACCAGCTAAATTTAATGCCTTATTTTTAAGGTTTTTAGACTAACTGTAATAATTTTTGCTTGAATTCACTGCGTTTTAGGACTTTACCATATGGCCTATACTTTTCTACTAAATTAGAATCTGTTACAACAATATAGCAATCATCATACTTTTCCTTATTTTTCTCCATTTTCTTTAAGAATTCTTCGTGATTAGATTTCAAATTAGATCCTGTTTCAATTTCAAAGGCAATTTGCTTTCCAGTATTCAAAACTGCAACCACGTCTGGCTCTCTAGTTGCAGACAGAATCACAAAATCAGTGTATTTTCTTAATTCATTTGCAATTCCATAGCATAATAGTGCATGAAGTGGTCCTTCATGAGATTTACAGTCAACCAGATACGCTTCTGGCTTTCCATCTTCAAAAATACTTGCAGTAACTCTTTGCCATCTTAATTTTCCAATATGATAGGCTACTTCACTTGAAATCAATTTTCTTTCTAATACAAAATAATTTTTAGGATTGAAAACATCATTAACTTCTTCAGATCTTTTAGCTAGCGGCTTAAACGAAATAGCATTCTGTTCATTTGGATTAGTGGTTATTAGGTCATGCATCATTTTACTTGTTTCAATAAAGAATCTGAAATGCTTGTCTCCAGTAATCAAAACTCCATTTCCTTTTTCAGCTGTAATCAAGGCTTCTTTCTCGTAATCATTTAACTTCAAAGTCTTGCATAAGGCATCAATGTTACTAGTATTCTGTCTGAAAAGAACTTTAGTCTGAGTCATGTTTAAGATTCCTCTTCCTCCATCAGAATCTAATAAGTCTTCCAAATCTTGAGTAATGAATCCTACTGCTGCACCATATCTTCTTGAATTCTTTACAAACTCTAGAACATAATTCTCAGCTTCCTTGCTTTTCAAGAGACTCCATCCCTCATCAATGATTAGAACTTTATTTGACTTATCTTTCTTAATTTGTCTTACTAGAAAATCTAGAACAGTAAACATGAGAAGTGGCTTGACTGGACTAGGTAGTTTACTTAAGTCAAAAGACAAGACTCTGCTTTCAGCATCAATTTTGGTTTGAGAATCCATGAATCCAAAGAATCCTCCACGCACGTAATTCTTTGTTCTATTCAAGAGAACTTCATAGGATTTGCTTTCTAGACTTGCACGTCTCTTATCAAACTTGTCTAATCTTCTTAAGCCGTCTGCAAGAGTTTCGTAAAAGTCTTTAAAAGTAGGAGGAGTTTTGTTCCAAGTTTTTTCATCTTCTTGTTTTATTCCTTTTCTTTCATAAGTGTTAATTAGAATATCTCCCAAGACTCCTTTTTGTGCTTCTGATAATCCTCCAGTAATAATATCAAAAACAGTTACTAGTGAAAGCATTTTAGTTCCAAAGTCTTCTCCTGCCAAGTCAAAAACATTTATCATTGAATTTGAATCTTTACTTATTTCAACTACTTTTCCTTTCATTTTCCTGACCAGTTTTGAATACTCATCATTAGGATCTAAAATTAACACTCTATTATTCTCGAAGGCTTCCATTTGCTTCAACAAGTACTTAGCCGAATATGATTTTCCTGAACCTGAAATTCCTAGTACGAAAAAGTGCTTGTTCGCCAGACTGTCAAAGTCAATGTAAATAGGATTCTTGGTAATCTTATCATGAGCAAAAAGAATTCCTCTTTTCTTATGATCTGAAGTGCTGATAAACGGAAAACTAGCAGCTAGAGCTTTAGTATTGAATTCTTTGTCAACTTCCAATTCGTCAACTCCTATTGGGAGAATTGACTTGAAGGCCTTGTCATACAAATAATCCGTAGTTTTCGGAATCATAAGTAATGAATTCAAGTTTGACTTGCATTTTTCTAGCAATGAATTCAAGGCTTCCAAATTATTTTCCTTATTGTCAACATAAAAGCTGACTTTAAACAATTTTTCTTCTCCTTTGTACAACATTTCGTACAATCTAATTGTGTCTTTCAGCTTCACTTCTAAAGCAGTATTTGGAGTTCCTCTTGATTCTGATTCAATCAAGTCAGATTTTTGAGCAATAATTTGATTATGCAAGTAAGTCAACGTACTTTCAATGTTAATCGGCTTAACGAAAATACTAATATCATAATTTTCATTTTGAGTCAAGAAAGTTTTAAGCCAGCCGTCTTCAACACTTCTAGGATAACCAACGATTTGCACAATTTTGTCGTACATTTCATTAATCTGAATATAATCGGGATTAATCTTGATTTTAGAAGGACTAACGAGAAATGAAAACAATTCTTCTTGTTTTTTCTCGAAGTCATCATTCTTCTTGAAACCGCTTGTCAGATTATTCCAAAAGCTTTTGAAATTATTCATTTTTTCACTTCTTTATCCGCTAAGAATTGTTTGCATAAAGTAACTCTATTCAAATAATCTTCGTTAACTTCAATGTAACCATCAAAATAACTCATGAATAATGAAATTAATTCATTAGTACTTAATCTTCTTGAATCTAAACCGCATTGGGCTAATTTACTTCTGATTAAGTCACTTCTCTGGTTTAAAATTTTCTTGGCTTTTTCTTCTTTGTTTGGAGGAGTTTCTACATTAATGTCATGAGGAATTATAACATAAAATAATCTTTCTTTAACTTTGTTTTTTTTCAAGAAGCCAGTTTCAAAACTCTGGAAATCGTCATATAATTCCTTTGCTTCAGCAGAAAACTTTTTTTCATTCAATTTGGGATTAGTAAAATACTCGCTTACATTAGAATTTACTGTTCTAATTTTAATTGAAATAGGAAAACTAAGTTGATTCAAGAAAGACTGGTAATTTAATATTACGGATCTTTGTCTTTCAGAGTCAAGAGTTTCAAAATTAATTGGTTCTACAATGAGAATTGAACGAATTTCTCCATTCTTCAAGTAAACAGTATCAAAATCAATTCTGTCAATTCCAACTAAACGCCTAACCCTATGATCTAAGTAGCTTCCTGCCTTGAAACTGAACAAGTATTTGATTCTCTTGTAAAAGAAATCATCAAAATTTAAGTATACAAAACCAAATCCAATAACCAAACAAAATAACGGCAAAACAAACTTAGCTTGTCCATCAAAAGGCAGGG
>CABMDW010000087.1 GCA_902385045.1 uncultured archaeon
AATGACTAATCCTCTTACATGTCCACGTAACTTTAGGGCTTTTTCATCGGCATAAATAGACAGTCCAGATGGTTCAATTGTTAACGGTTTTAATTCAATTTTTTCTTTAAATGCATCTAATAATCTTTTTAGACCGTTCAAGGATAAAGTATCAACTCTGTTACCTGCGCCTCCGACATCTATTTTTACTTCGGAATCTGTTTCTTCTTCAAATTCCATTCCATAATCAAACAACAAATCTTTAAACTTGTCATTAAGAGTAAATGCTTCGCAAAACTTTTTCTTATCGTAAGAAGCTATAACCAATTAATTCACCAAATCAACGTATTCGTTGAATTCTCTCAGAAAGTTCATACTAGTGTGTGGACCCACGATTTGTCTAATGTCTTGGATATTATATTTTATCATTACTGCTCGTTCCACTGCAAGCCCCCAAGCAATAACTCTTTGGTTTATACCTAGTGGTTCAAGCGTTTCTCTTCTGAACAATCCAGAATTTCCAATTTCAATCCATTTATTTAGTCCTTCGTGCCATCCAAAAACTTCCATGCTGGGTTCAGTGTATGGATTGTATACTGGTTTGAATTTTATTTTTTTTACTCCCATTTGTTCGTAAAAAGTTTTTAGGGTTCCCATGAGTTTTGATAGGCTTAAATCTTCTCCGATGATAAATCCTTCAACCTGATTGAATTCCGGCAAATGGGTTTTGTCTATTGCTTCATTTCTAAAAACTTTATTTATTGAAAATAATCTTTGCGGAGATTTTAATTTTCCTTCGGAAATTAATTTTAAATGTCTAAAGCTACTTGGAGTAGTATGTGTTCGTAAAACTAATTTTCTTGACTCTTCTTCAGACCATGAAGAATAGTGTTTTAGGTGTTCGTCTCTAACTTTATCAAAGAATTCAGGTAGGTCTGCCTTCAATTCAGGATTAATGAAAAAAGTATCCATTATTTCTCTACTAGGGTGATTTTGAGGCATAAATAGAACATCAAAATTCCAGAAACCGGATTCTACTATTGGACCATCCATTTCTTTAAAGCCCATACCCAGTAAAACTTGTTTCATTTCATCGGCAATAACTTGCAGGGGATGTTTTTTTCCTGGATATACTTGAATTGTTTTCTCGGTTACATCATATTCTTGTAATTCAGTATCTTGAGCTCTTGATTTTATGAGTTGAGGAGTAATTTGAGTTATTTTCTTTTTGTCGCCTGGGCGCTTAACAAAAGAAATTAAATAAGTTGGAGAAGTTTTAACGTCTTTTAACAAATTTCTGGATTTCAAATAAATTTCTTCATCCTGAGTCAACTGTTGTCCTTCTTTTATTTTTTCTAGTATACTTACAACATAGGGTTTTGTTTGGGAAATTCTAGTGATATTCCCAAAATCTAATTTAACTATTTTTTCTTTTAGTAGCCACTGTAAACCAATTTTTTCTCTTGGATTCAAGCCTAAAACAGATATTGGTAGTTTTTGAAGAAGGTTTTCTTCTGGAGTACCTTTTTGTAAATATTCCTGTAACTCTGAAGAAAACACGTATGTTTTTCCTTCACTTTCTTTTTCTTGTTTTATAAAACCATTTTGAGACAAGAAATCCAAGTCACTCATTAGAGTGTCTCTTGGAACTTTAGACAACTGCGCCAGTTCCCAGTCTTTCAGTGGTCTAGAAGTAGCCAGCAATTCAATTAATTTATCCTGTCTTTCGTTAACGCTCAAATACAATTCACTTCTTATAGCCTAACTTTCTAAGTAACGCTTTCCTCTCGTCAACTTCTGGACTAGACTCTAAACCTAATGCACTGTAACCATCAATTACTCCTAAAACTCCACGTCCATTACTGGTTTCTGCGACTATCACTTGAACTGGGTTTCCAGTTGCACAATAAATGTTAACTATTTCGGTGACTTGTTTTAAGAACGGCAATACTTGAATTGGAAAAGCATTTCTAAATAAAATTAAAAGAACATGTCCAGAGTTTACTTCTAACAAGTTTTTCTGAGCTAACTTTTTAAGCATGTCATCATTTCCATCGGATCTTATTAATCTTTTTCCTGAAGCTTCGGCAAAAGCAAAACCGAATTTTAAATTAGGGACTTGAATTAATGCTTCATAAACATCTTCAACCGTTTTGATGAACTGTGCTTGTGCTAGTATTAAAGTTACTCCTTCCGGGTAAGTTAAATTTACTTCTTTTAATTCCATTAAAACACCTTTTATTTCTTTATTTTCTGAGCTACTTCACTAAAGAATCCTTGAACTGAAAGAATAGTTTCATTTGAAGTTAAAAAGCTAGGGCTTCCTTCAATGATTATTTGCTGTCCAATAGTAATACAATTACAAGGTCCAGAACGAACCAAGATTAAGGGATTAGAACAGGTTAAAGCTTGTTGATAGACCGTATCATTTGAATTGAATAAAGTATTGTTAAGTGCGTGAGTAGAATTGGTTAAGCCAGTTGAATTGGTATTGTTATAACTAGAAAAAGGTGGAATGCATTTTCCATTAAGTATTCCAAAGGAAATTGTTTTGACTCCTGCTTTTTCAGCTAATATTCTTGCAACTAAAGCATTCATTACCGAAAAACCGACGTATTCTTGAGTACTATTCGTAAAATACAATCCGATAATATTTTCTTTTTGAATCAGACTGGCGGCTTGATCTATAGGATTATTAACTGATTTTATAACCAAAGTTTCATAATTCCAATTTTGTGATACGAACTTACTTCCAATCAAGTAACCTCCGATACCAAAAACGAGTACTGCCAATAAAATCAAAATATATGTTTTCATAAACTCAACTCTAGTCCTTCTTGAGCTAACAATACTAAAGTCTTTCTAGAAGATAATCTTAACTTTTCAACATTTTCATACCTGTTTGAAAAATGAGTTAAAATTAATTGTTTTGCTCCTGCTTTTTCAGCGGCATCCAAAGCCTGTTTGTTAGTAGAATGTCTTCTCTCTCTAGCTAAGTCTTTATCCTTATCAAGGAATGTAGAATCGTGAATCAAAATCTCTGCATTTTTACTGTTTTTTACTATAGCAGGACAAGGCATTGAATCTCCAGTGTAAACTATTTTTTTACCTTCTTGCAGATATGAAACACTCTTAAAACTAGTCTTTTTTCCGTTTTTAGTAATAAAACCGTTTTGTTCTAATCTCTTGAAATCTAATCCTTTGATTCCTAATTTCTTGCAAGCTTTAACATCAAATTTTCTATAGGAAGGAGTTGAAACCACTAATCCATATGAATCGTGGTCGTGTTTCGCCTTAAAGGCAGTAACTTGTAGAAATTCGTTTTTGAAAATAAGTCCCTGTCTTAATGGAATAAATTTAATAGCAAATTTTGGTTTTAACATGTTATTCGAAAAAATCTTTTTCAAAAAATCACATAATTCTTTTGGAGCAAAAACTTTTAGTTCTTCTGTTCTACCATATAAATTCATCGTCTGAGTTAAACCGAAAATTCCAAGATAGTGGTCAGAATGCTCGTGTGAAATGAATATTGCTTTGCAATTCAAATAAGATAATCCATACTTCATTAATTGCTGTTGCACGCCTTCACAAGCTTCTAGCAAGTAAGTTCCTCCTTGCTTTATACCATAGCAACTAACTAAATTGTTTTTTGAAGGATGCGTTGCTCTTGAACCTAAAACTACTAGTCTTAACATTAGATAATTAGGTTTGAAACAATTAAATAAATAGTTTTTAAGAGAGGATTTTTAAACTAATTGATTATTGTGTTGGAATTTCGAATTCACTTTCAATTAATCTTACTTTGCCCGGAGTGAAGAATCCAGAGTAACCCACAATTTGTGCTTTAGCTTCACTTCCATTTGAAAGATTTACTCTTATAATTTTGTTTTTGTGACCACTTTCTAGAGCTACTACCGGAATACCTTGCAATGAACCTAAAAAGCCAGAACTGTTTCTTCCAGTTTCAGCCCATAAGACGTCTCCTTTTTTAACTCCCACGATTACTGGCCACGCTAAAGCGAATAACATTGAAAAACCGATTGACAACAATACTGGTTGCCACCAACTTTCAAAAAAACCCAGGGGAATTCCAGTAATTTGAGTAATGTAAGAATGAGTTGCGCTTAGAATAAAGCTTAAACCTATTAGCACAAACATTAATTTTAGCATTCCAAAGAAACTCATAACATTCACTTGTTTCTAAAATAATTTAATAATATGCTTTTGAAGCATCTTTTGAAGGCTTATATGCTTCTCTTAGTTTAGTCAAGTAAGGAATTATTACTTCCATTGCTTTGGAAAAGTGTTCTTTAGTGATTTTCTCACTATTTTTCCTTAAAGCAATCATTCCTGCTTCCCTACATAATGCCTCTAAGTCTGCTCCAGAATAGCCCACTGTTTTCTTTGCTATATCTTTCAAGTTAACACTAGAATCCACAGGCATAGGCGTAGTGTGTATTTTCAATATTTGTTCTCTTGTCTTTTCATCTGGTTCTGGAATGACTACTAACTTATCAAATCTTCCTGGGCGTAATAATGCAGGATCGATTACATCGATTCTGTTTGTTGTTGCAACTACTACCACGTTTTGTAAGTTTTGAATTCCATCCATTTCACTAATCAATTGAGTTACTACGGAATCATTAACGGAACTCATTCCGTCATCTCCTCCTCCACGGGCTTTAGAAATACTGTCTAATTCGTCAATGAAAATTATTGTTGGTGCAGCTAACCTTGCTTTCCTGAAAATTTCTCTGATTGCTCTTTCAGATTCTCCTACAAATTTATTTAATAACTCTGGTCCTTTAATTGCAATAAAGTTAGCTTCT
>CABMDW010000088.1 GCA_902385045.1 uncultured archaeon
AAGCCTACGGTTAAAGTTTTAGATAAGTCTTCCTTGTCTTTGGCTTATACTCCTGGTGTTGCAGATCCTTGTCTAGCTATTAGTAAGAATTCCGAAGACGTTTACAAGTACACTATGAAAGGAAATACTGTTGCAGTTATTAGTAACGGAACCGCAGTATTAGGTTTAGGCAATATTGGTGCCAGAGCTTCAATTCCTGTAATGGAAGGAAAGGCATTATTGTTTAAACAATTGGGTGGAGTGAATGCATTCCCTATTTGTATTAATGAAAAGGATCCAGTTAAGTTAGTTGAAATAATTGCTTCACTGGAACCTGTTTTCGGAGGATTTAATTTAGAAGACATTAAATCTCCAGAATGTTTTTATGTTGAAAGAGAATTGAAGAAAAGATTATCTATTCCTGTAATGCATGATGATCAGCATGCAACTGCAATAGTAGTTTCAGCTGGTTTGATTAATGCACTAAAGCTAGCCGGAAAAGGAAAAGAAGTTAAAATAGTTATTCAAGGAGCTGGTGCAGCAGGAAATGCAGTCACTAAATTACTAATAAAACAAGGTTTCAAGAACATTATTGTAGTTGACAAGAAAGGAATTCTAGACCGAGATCAACATTATGAAGATGAATTCAAAAAAGAATTAGCAGAATTAACTAATCATCATAATTTTAAGGGACCTATTGATGTTGCATTAAAAGATGCAGATGTTTTAATTGGGTTAAGCGGTCCAAACAGTATTAGTAAATCTCAGCTTAGCTTGTTAACTAAGACGAATCCAATAGTGTTTGCTTTGGCAAATCCTATTCCTGAAATTTCTATTGAAGATGCTAAATCTCTTGGAATAACTTTGATTGCAACTGGAAGAAGTGACTTGCCAAACCAAATCAATAACGTACTAGCCTTTCCAGGAATTTTTAAGGGAGTTTTTCAATATGGTAAAAAAGAAATTACTGATGAAATGAAAATAAATGCTGCAAAAGCAATTGCAAAACTAATAAAACAGGAAGAATTAAATCCAGATTATTTTATTCCAAGAGTTTTCAACAAAAGAGTAGTAAAAGCAGTTGCTAGAGCAATGAAAAAGTGATTTGAATTTGATTGACAGAAAGATTTTTAGTAAAATTATTTCAGAATTAACTGAAAAAGAGAAAAAACATGATCAAGTTCTAATCATTTCAAGAGAAATAATTAGAGACTGTGCCAATGCAATAAAAGATATTCATTTAGGAAAATTAAATTCGGTTGAAGGTCAAGTTAAACGGATTAAAGAAAAACTATTGAAAACCAGAAAGCAATATGCTGATTTTGAATCAAATTTATTTACTGCAAATCAAGAATATGCTGAAGTAGCTTTATTATATTCGATTTTAAAGAAAGAAAAAATTTCAAGCCCAAAAAATTTAGGAGTAGATTCTATAACCTGGCTTAATGGATTAGCTGATTGTACTGGGGAATTAAGAAGGCAATTTCTAATTGCATTAATTGATGGTCAAAAATCTAAAGCTAAACATATTTTTAGTGTTCTTGAAGAAATTTATGAAGAACTGATGACTGTAAAATTCGGACAATCTTTAGTAGGTCCTTTAAAACACAAGCAAGATGTTTTGAGAAGTGTTGTTGAATCCTGTAGAAGCGAGTTAGTGAAATACTCTTAAACATCTTTATAATGTTCTGGAAACTTTTCTCTCAAAGTTTTTTCGATTATTCTTTTTGCAGTAGTTAATACTCCTTTCATTTCTTGATAACTTTCGCTTTTTAGAGTTTTACCGTATAATCCAGATCTTGAATTATAATAGTGTTCTGCAAATTCTATTAAGCCATGAGCAGTTTTTTTATTCATGTTTAAATAAATTTCTCTAAGTTTGCCTCGAAGAGCTATTTGTTCTTTGGCTGTAGCTTTTCTTAGCATAAAGCTAAAGAAGTGTTTTTCAGATTCAAAGGTAATGTTTGGTTTATCTCTAATTTGTTCAAAGTTCACATTAATATTTTGCTTTTCTTAAATATTTATTGATGTCAGATAATGTTTTTGAGAAAGTTCAGAATTTATGCTTACGAAGGGGACTAGTTTTTCCTTCTAATTCAAATTATGCTGGAGTAGCTGGTTTCTTTGATTATTCCGGTTATGGTTTCGAAATCAAGGAAAACATTAAGAAGGCTTGGTTTGATTTTTTTGTTTACTCTAGAAATGATGTCGTTCCTTTTGATGGTAGCATTATTGGAAATCCTTTGGTATGGAAAATTTCTGGACATACTGAAAATTTTTCTGACGTGATAGTTTCTAGTAAAATTTCAAAGAAAACGTATAGGTTAGATCATTTAATTGAAGATTATTGTTCCAAAAACAAGATTGATTTCAAAGTTGAAGGCAAGACGCCTGAAGAATTAGTGACTTTCCTTAAAGAGCACGAGATTAACGGAGATAATGGAGAACACGATTGGGATTTTGAAAGCGTTAGGCCTGCCAATTTAATGTTTCAAACTCAAATCGGAATAGGAGCTAATAGCTTGACTGGTTACCTAAGGCCTGAAACTGCTCAAAGTATTTTTTCAAGTTTCAAAACGATTTATGCTTCTTCCAGAAAAAAGCTTCCTTTTGGAATTGCTCAGCTAGGCAAGTCTTTTAGAAATGAAATTTCTCCGAGAAACTTTACTTTTAGATCTAGAGAATTTTCTCAAATGGAATTAGAATATTTTTATGAAGATTTTCAATTGACTTCAAACTTTCCTAATAAAATTTCGGTGTTAACTGAAGAATCTCAAGGCTACGCTACTCCTGCAGTCGACATGACTTGTGAAGAGTTAAAT
>CABMDW010000089.1 GCA_902385045.1 uncultured archaeon
CTAATCCAAATACGAAAGAATTAGCGGGTTTAGGTCTAATTGTTGCACCTAGATCCAATAGCAGTAATGACTTTATCAATAATTCTACCAAAATTAGTGAATTATTTAGAATGACGTCACTTCCAGATAAAGCATTTAATAATAAAAATTATTCTTCAGTTCAACTATCTTCTAATTATTTAGATCCCAATAATTCTGACTTTATTCAACTTTTAAAATCACGTAAAAGAATTGGAAATCTTCAAATGGTTAATTTTGGTTTAAACCATAGAGCATTAACAGACTACAACAGTCCTTACTTAAGAAGTCAATACGTAAATCTTTCTGATTCAATACAATCAGGAGATTATTTACTATTCACTGAACTTCCAACAAAAATGATTCGCATTAAGTCATTTAATCCGAGTGTTCTAAACACCATAGCGTTAAAACGTTTGCTTCTATTTCCAGAAAAATCTAAAGAAGTTGAAGAATACGCTAACAAAAAAAATAATGAACTCTATGAAGAACAGATTAAATCAGGAAGACAAATTCCAAGAAGATTTGACGTTATAAGAATATCTGAAGGATTTGCAAAAATAAACGGAATCGAAAAAATAACTATTTCATTAATAGATACGGTAGTAAATATGCTTAAACAAATTGAAAAACAAAATATTGAATTTATTCATAATTCAAACGTACAAATACGTAAACTCATTAAAAATGAAATTCAACAAGGTCAAATAGATTCAGATGTTTTATTAGTATTACAAATGTTGCAAGACAACCCAAACATATCAATAGAGAGAATTACTCAAAAACTAATAGAAGAATCGGGATTCATCTCAACAAAAGTAAACAATCTTATAACTGGTATGAAAAATGCTGGAATAATTTGCCTTGATGACTATAACAGCATTAGCGTCAATCCTTGGTATAAAGGATTTCGATAAAGTTTCAGTACATTTATTTAAATTTTAGTTCTGTTTTCCGTGAACCGGTTGTAATGTTAAAGAAAATGAGTGTAGTTCAATATAAAATGAACTAAATTTAAAATAAATGCGAACTACATTTAAAGTGATATCAAAATCGAATTATGCGATTTAATTCTCTTATGGTGTGGAGAATAGAATCATTTTTTTGAAGTCTAAATGAAAAAATAAGGAAACCTATAAATACTTAGGAAGATTAATTCAATGCAAAGAAGTAAAAGACCCCACAGTAGATAAAATTAATTCTATTGTGGAGCTTTCACCATCACAAATAATTGAAAGCAAACTTCTTTTTAAACAATTCGGTTGGTTGGGTCGCTAAACGTAAGAAGTGAAAAATCTATGTCAGAAACAATGGACAACAAAGGACAGGCAATAGCTTGGGCTTTAGGAGTGCTATTCATAATAGCATTATTCTTTATCCTAGCAAATTGGATAAATCCTGAAAAAGGTCAAGTAGCTGTACAAACTGTAGCAAATGTTAGTAAAGCAGTTAGGGGAATGGGCTAAATAAGCCCCCCTTCAAATTAATTAATATAAATATATGGTTCAATAAAATATGAACTGGTGATGTTATGGAAAAAATAGTTAACTATAATTGTGATGGAATATGTATTGAAGAAACATGTTCACAAAAGTATACTCGTCATACGACTTATGAATTAAAGGGAATGAAACTTAAATTTGCTTTCTGCGAAAAACATGCAGAAGAATTTGAAAAACTTTAATTAAATTTTATTATTTTTTAAAATCTTAAAAATACCATTTTAGTATAACGTAACTTTTAGATTATACCTTTACAGTATAACGTCTTACTTTTTCTGGCATTTTTGGTTCTTTTGATATCTTTTTGGTCTGAAGGCATGCCCAAGTCCCTCTAGATTCTCCCACAATATCATTACAATAAAACGCATTAAAAAGTTGTGTTAGGCGACCCAGAAAAAATTACAATAAAATTATATCAATACAAGAAAATGAACTAAAAATATATTGTAACGGTATTGTACGACACAAAATTATTTTACTCCATAATGTCGTAAAAGTTGATCTATCTTAGCATTTCTTTGTGATATTAATGATGTTTCTTCCTTAGTACTAAGCTTTAGTTTTTTAGGAACAGCAGTATTATTGAGAACGTTTTGTAATTTAGTAAATCCTTCTGAAGTAACTACATGTTCTTTTCCAGTAGTAGGATGAAAGAAAATTTTATTACGTTCTAATTTGTTTGCAACCATTATATCACCAATTCTTTTATTTTTAATTTCTTAGCATTTTCTTCTTTTTTAAAGTATCTTTATTTAGTTCATGTTATCTTGAACTAATCCTTGTTTTTACCAAAAAACTCATAAAAACATCAAAAAATACGTTTTTTACACATAAATCGTTAGGGCAGGCCTTCAGAACCCCCTTTTTACTAGAACTTTAGACAACCAAACTTCCATAAATACTGAATTTTCATGATTTTTCCTTGATTCATGTTTTTAGGCCAAATATTTTTTAGATTTTTTTTTAATCGCCTGTTCTTTCATTAATTCTTTTTCCTTTTCTAATTCTGTTGTCATTATTTTTGCTGCTTTTTCAGCTAGTTCTACCAGAAAGCCTAATTTTTTTGATTCTAATTCTTCGCGCGTGATTGACTTGCCGTTTACTGCTGAAATAAATTCTTCTTTATTAGAATGAAATCCTTCTGGATGGTAAATGAATTCAGTTCTAGACGGTTTGTGTTCAATTCTTACGTGTGGTTTTTCTATTGTTTCATTAGGCAAGTATGCAATTGTTCGAAACATTACTACTGGTTTTTCAAAAGTAAGAGTTGGAACTTTTGGACCATAATATTGTTTTCTAGCTCTTACGTACCATGCTTCAACCATTTTATCACATTTTTTACTTGATTTCTACTCTCTCATTAACGTCAAGTTGCATTCCAAAAACTTCAAGACGTTATACTAACTTTTGTTTTTACGCCAAATCTTTATCATATTCGACTAAGAGCGTTTCTTTCCCACATATGCATACAAATATGCTCCCTTCTCTCTTCCTGCTTTTTAATTATTTAATAATTCAAGTTCAATCTATCATGAACTAACATGTGATCTTAATCAGTTCAACTTAATATGAACCAATGTTTATTTTGCATGCTTTTTCAAAATATCATGAACTCTTTGAATTACTTGAACATGCTTTTTTAATTCAGGACCAAATTTAGAAACATTAATTTCAAGTCTCGATTCAGAAATAACCTTTCCATTATTACCAACATAATAAAAAATCTTATCTCCAAAACGTATTCCTGCTGAACGTTCCCCGTCTTTCCATTCTTCAAAATTAACATTAACCCCCTTATATTTTGGATTTATAGCTTCAGTCTTTACAGAATTAGACTGTTCTATAGCCTTTACACTTCCTTTTCTTCCAGCAAACTTTTCAGCAGCTATTAAAGTCCAATGCTTAGATTTTTGAAACACAATAACACCTTATTTACTAATTTCTTCTTTCTTAAAACATTAACTCATTTAATTATTCTACGTTTTACAACGTGTTTTTCTTTTCCTCTTTGTTTTCTCAAGTGTTCATATAATTGTAATATTTTTGGATTTGCTTTTGAATCCATATTATGCTCTAAATAAAATCCTCCTTTTTCATGTGGAACAATATGTTCTTCTAATCCTGCTAATTTTATCGCACGTCTAGCAGCTTCAAGAATTTGTACGGCTTTTTGCTTGTTTTGTCCTCTCAATTTAGGTTTAGATTGAAGCAATATTTTAGAAATAGTCAAATGTTTAGCCGCATACCTAATTCGTGGGTTAAAAATACTTACAGGCCGTCCATCTTTTTTATCAAACATAATAGTATGCCTTGATAATTTAATTTTTAAAAATTTCTTATCTAAAGAATTCAAATGTTCAGCTAACTCTTTAATGTTTTGACCTTTGAAATAATTCATTCTAGAAATAATTAGTAATCATAAATTAAATACTTTTACGAGAATTTTTTTCCTTTGCTAATTCTTCATTCATTATCTTAACTGCTCTTTTAACAGCCGTTTCAATTTCTTTTAATTTTTCTGGCGTTAATGGCTTTTGAAAATAAAGTTTACGCTTAAATTTTCCTTCTAGAAAATCATGCAAATTTATTTTTTCATCTTTAGCAGAACCTTCTTCATCTCTAACAGAATGAATGTATTCTCCTGTCTTAGGATGAACTATAAATTCAAGATTTGAAGGAGCATAAATAATGCCGACATGTGGTTCAAAAATTGGATTATTTAAAGTAGTATTTTTACTACTAAATCTTACTATTAAATCCTTAGTAACATCTAAAACAGGTATTTTTCTAGTCTTATAAAATCTTAAAAGAGATCTAACCGGCCATGCCAATTTAGTCATTTTTTTCATATTATCAACTGCTTAAAAACAAAGAATAAGTTGTTAAAGGAATATTAGGATTTTCATTCCAAACAACTACAGTATAAACTCAAGGATTGTTATTCAATAAAGAACTAATGTCTGCTTGAATATTAAAAATCCCATTATCATTCGTATCAAAAACTTGTGCATTAACGTATGGACTTCCACTAACATAATAATTCAAAGGAATAACATAGCCAATTAAAGAACCTAAACTATATGAGTGACTTGCAGCCATTTGCTCTTTAGTCAAACTAGTTGGAAGAGGATCATAAAATAAGCCTATTTCATGAATTTTTCCTAAAGAATTAATTCCGCTTAAACTTAAAGTTCCATTAGAGAAACTGGGAGTTTGACTCCAATTAATATAAACATCTTCAAAATCTTCTACCAAATAAAGTGAAGTTGAATCAAAACCAATTCCAATGCTAAACTTGTTATGTTGCTTAGTCAAAATGTTATCCCTGTGACCCCAATTAGAACCAGAATCATTGTACATCATTTGAAATTCTTCATTAGAAAGAGCCTGTTTAGGATCTAACATCACTGATGAATCAGAAGAATAAACAGCCTGAAAAGCAACATTTTCATCAACCGAACCTAATCCACCTGCTTTAGTATAACGCATGTACGGCTTGTCACCATTACTACTCCAATGAGATAAAACTCCCAAAGACAACATTTCTTCAGCATGATCTTGAGCAGCTACATTATCATCTAACACTACAGGCGGTAAACCATTATCACTTCTATCCTTGTTAATTAACTGTAAAACATAAGACTTCAAATCACTTAAACTCACATTACTAGACGGAGGAATGACTGTAGGAATTGGAGTATTTTCAAGAACAGGCTGCTTTAACAAATTACTTGTAGGAGTAGGAACAGAAGAATATTGTAATTCAACAGGATTAAAACGAGAGAAATCAACTGAATCCAATTTTTGTTTTACAAATCCAGAAAAACCATCTTGATTTGAAAGAACTGTTAATAATAAAATTAAAAGTATAACCAATGAAATTAACTTATAACCATTTTCAAAACTCTTAAAGCCTAATGAAAAAATTCCAAGAAGCTTGAAAAAATAACTCAAGCAAAAAAACAATACAACCAACAAAACTAAAGAACCAAGCTTAATGAACAAAAAAACATTAGAATTTAAACTAGGACTAATACCATAAAGAATAACCGAAGATACCACTAAAATGACGAAAAAAAGCAAGTTCAACAATAAACTAGTCTCATTAAACTTAACGTTATCATTTTTCTTAAAAAACCATTTCTTAAAAGAAGATTCCTTCATGATAAGAATTATTAGTCAACGATTTATTAAAAGTAATAACTAAAGTTCGCTTAAAGATTTAAGCCTTTGAAAATGTTGATTAAAATATTTTACCAATTTGTCTGTTTTTAATAAAGCAATATGAAGAGAACTTTTAGGTAAAGTCTCATTTTTACTTAAACTCAATTCATGCTGTATTATTAATTGCTTTAAGCTTTTTCTAGCGTGCCTAATAAATTTTTCTTTCAAAGCAGGATCCCGAAGAACCTCATTTACATGTTCTATCAAAGGAGATCTACTAACTCTAGGAAAAAAGTAAATTTTGTGATGTTTTTTCAAGAGCTCAATAGTTTTAGAATTCAACGGTATTGTTTCTTTTTTACTAATTTTTTTCTCAAATGTAGAACTATTTTTATAAGGAACATTTTCGTCATAATTTAAAAATCTGTCAGAAAAAAATTTAAATAATTGATTAACATAGCTGGAAGCTGCATTGAAAGCCTTATTTTCGCGCTCTAAATGCTTTTCTTCACGAGGATTACCCGTTCTAAGAACAGAACGAACGTGATAATCAACTCCATACTTTAAAGAGCTATTCTTAGAAGGACCACGATTACTAACTCTAGTAGTTTTACCCATGAATTTAATACAATTTTTAAATTTAAAAAACTATCAAGTAGAATTTCATCTTTTTTTAGAAACACTCTTCAACAAAAATCTTCTTGCTTTAGGAACTCGATGTACTGTAGATTTTTGTAAATGATCATCAAAACTAACTTTAGGTTTTTCAACTACTTCAACTTTCTTTTCTTTAGTTGAAGTTATTAATCGAGGAATTCTGGCATTATGGCGAGCATATAAATCCCTAGCCAAATCTCTTATTTCTTCACTCTTAGAATATAAATGAGGTTTTGCAAAAGCCAAAACAGCTTTAATTTTATTAGTATCTAATCGATCAAACTCAACCGTACGATGTGCACTCCTTAAAAAATTTAAAATTTCTTGATTACTATAATTAACCATACTAGTTCACTATTCTAAAATCCTAATTTTTCCTTAACTAAAATCAAAGTCATTCTCTTAGGATTAAATTCTCTTTCAATAATAACCCACTTAGAAGTATTACTATGCATTCCATAAGCCTTCATAGCACGAGCATCCTCTAAAGGAAACACGTATTCGCGAATTCTTTTCATAGCACTTTCAAGAGAATCAGTAATTTTCTGCACTCCAGCAATTAAAATAACGTTTTTAGCAGCACCAGGATAAGCAGTAACTCTAGAACCACTAGCATCACAAGCAACTAATTCTCCATTCTTAGAAATAGCATTAACACTACCCAAAAAATATTCAGAACAAGCAGATTTTCTACGCAAATCAGCTTGCTTATCAGGATTAGTTTCCTTTAAAATTTCTGCATGAAGATTCTTCCACTTATGATTGCCTGACTTCAATAATTCTCCAAAACCAATTTCATTTAAAGTAGTTGAAGAACCATTCATTACCTCAGAACCCGCAGGAATAAACTTTTTCAAAGCATCAAGAGCCTCAAACTTATTCTTTACCAAAATAACATTAATTCCCCTAGCTTTAACGGCCTTAATAGTACTTTCAATTTCAGAGTCGCTCGGAATAACATCCCAATTACTCATATAATATCCTCCTCTATTCTATTTTTATTTGAATGATCATATCAATCATTTCAAATTCTTTAACTTATCTAATAGAATCTTCGAATTATCTGAAAATTTACTAAAGTGTTCTAATAGCAAGCTTCGTAATTCATTTTTATTTGCAACCATTTTCGATTCTGGATAGCCTAAAGACAAAATTTGAGTTGTAATTTCAACTTCAGGTTTTGATCTTAAATCAAGGAATCTTACTGAAAAAGAAGGAGTATAGTTTAATTTTCTTAACTTCTTTAACAAAAGTTTTGCTTCTTTGTGTGGAATGTTGCCGAAATGTTCCTCTAAAACTGATCTTAAAAAAGGATTACGATCTCCTGAAGCGTGCTTTTCTATTAATCTAAAAATACGATGATTATTAACAAATTCAGGTTTTCTATTACTTTTCTTTTCCATTTTTCTACCTTTATATTAAATAAAATCATTTATTATGATTCTTCAACCATTCACGAACATCTTTCAAATCCTTAGCATTATCAACTGTATTCCAAAAACCCTTATGAAAATATGGTTTCAAATCCAATTTAGGAAACACGTCAACTTCAAGAGAAGAACCAGGATTACTCAAAGCATTCTTAGAAAAATAATAAATTCCAGCACTAATCCAGTAAGGAAGCAAAGGCTTTTCAGTAAAACTTTTTTCCTTGTCATTCCAAA
>CABMDW010000090.1 GCA_902385045.1 uncultured archaeon
AGTGTAATCCTGTCTTGCGGCCTGACTTCTATCGAGTGAAATGCTCCTTTAGGACAGTATTCTGCTGGTTCTCCGCTTTCAATGGTTCCAAGCAAGCGTAATCCTTTATTATCCGAACTCAATTCCACGGTCTGGACATCTATTGTAACGTTAATCTTCTTCTTGTCTCCTGAATCGTTCGTAGCGTCTTCAGGTTTGAATCTTCTGAAGCTTATGCCTTTGACTAGTTCGCGTGGCTTCAGTATTCTTGATAACAAGTACAAGTCTTCTTCCTCGTCTATGATAAAGTCAGTAGAATCTTGTTTGGCAAAAACTCTCATTGTTAATTATTAGAATCGTCTAACCTAAAATAGTTTTCAATGCGCTTTCTATTGTACTTGAGTCTTTATGCAGTTTATTAGATTTTTGAATTGAGGGAAGTAGATTTTGACTTCAAGTTTCGCATTATAGTACTCTGGACTTGTTTTTTGGTCGCTTGCTACTTGAATTATTTTATTATTCAAGTCAAAATTCAACGTACGATTTGTTATGTACAAACTATTAGCGTTAAACACTGGCTGGTTTATCATGTTCAAAGCTATTGCGTTTACCAATAGTTTCGCTTTTGATGCTATTTGCGGTTTTTCTCTTATGGTCGTAGTTATTCCTAAAGGCAGGTTAATGCCAATCTTGTTTACAGAATAGAATGTTAATCCTCCTCTGCCGTTCACGTAATTTTCTAAATGCCATACGCTTCCCGAATTAGCATCGCTTCCCGTTCCGTACATTGAATCATTCAGTTTTATGATTGCATATTCTCCATTAAATCCTAAGTCACTATAGTATTCAACTGCTCTCCCATCAACTTTTATTAAATCGCTTTCATGATTGACTATTCCCGGTATCTTATAATCATTTGAGTACGGTATTCTAGCAATGTATGGCCCGGTTATTAATTTTATTTTTGAATTATCTTGCCCTGGCTTCCTATAAGCAGTTTGGCAACTGAATTTTTCAGGAATTATTGCATAATACGGTTGATCTTTTCTGAAATCATACGCTTCTTGTATCGGATACAAGTCGCAGACCAAATAGTTTGGCTGGTTTTTGTAAATAATACAATTAAATTTTCCTGGAACGCCTTCAAATTTAACAGAATTCTCGTCTTTATCACTAGAAAATAAAACGTACAATCCATTTTGCTTCATAACAGTCGGAGGCATTAATGGAGTCATAGTCGGTGCAGTTAAGGGTTGTTGTTTGAAAAGCAATTGCGCATTCTCCGGAGCATTTATTGTAACGCCAGTACTAGTAACGCTAATTACTGTAAACTGAATTATTCTTCCTTTAATTTTTTGATTGAATTCTTCTTTGCTTCCTAAAATTCTATCAGTAAACGGAATGCTAGTGTCAGTTATTTTTGAAGTTGGATTCTTGAAACTTTTATCTAAGATCGTGAAAACAGCAAGATGATTTCCATCATTAGTGGTAATTATGTTGTAAACAGAAATAAACTCTCCATTTATTGATATTTCTTGCAAGTTTGTTTTATCGCCGTTATGTGGTCTTAACGTGACTGTTACAGCCAGACTTAAACCAATTAGCATTAAAAAAACAAATATTTTTTTCATTCAATCTTATTTAGGTTAAATTTGATATATACCTTTCCTAGACTGATGAAGTTAACACTTAAAAAATAGAGTTTGGCGTTTTTTACGCGCCATTATTTAATTTTACCTTTTCTTTTTTGGCTTTGATTTAACACTTGCTTCTGCCATTGATTCTTTGCTAGGTTCCTTAATGTATGGAGTTAAAATTGAAATTGCCTTTTTAATTGATTTTTCAATTTGTGGCTCGCTTTTTGCTCCTGAGCAAATTACTTTTCCATTCTTGAATAACAATAAGGTTGTTCCTAATTCTTTCAATCTCATTATTGCTCCTGGAAATTGTTCTGGTTCATATTCAACGTTATCGACTTCCATTGCAATTGTGAACAAGTCTAATTCTACTTGCAAATTTGCTGATGCTACGATATTTTCAACGTTAAACGCTGAACTAATTCTTTTCATTATTACCCACCTTCCTTTATAAAGAAAACTATGAAAAAACTATGAATTTAAAGGTTTATAAACCCTATTTTTAAACTTATCGTTATTCTCTTTCAGTTATTACTTTTTTCTAGGCGTTTTAACAGTTTATTGTAAAGTTGTATTGCTTCGTGGGTATCAAGCTAGAATTAACCGTAATGTTGAGTTGAAGAGTATTGTTCATTGTAAAAACTGGAAACGTCAAGTTAAAATTGTATCTTTTTATCGTTTCAGGTCCTCTTACTAGATAATCTATTGAAACATTATTCTGAGTGAATGCAGTATTATTGCAACTAATGTCTGGACCATAGAATATTGAGCCATTAAACGTTGCATTGAATGGAGGATTATTGAAGTCAACTGAAATGTTAGTTAAATTAGTGAACGTCGTCGCATTCAACGTATTATAACTAATTCCTTTATGTAATACGCAGCAAGAATATTTTGTATCATCTATTATTTGCTCTTGAATTGAAGTGTCTACAATGCTTAGAACGTTTTGCCCGTAAGCTTCAGTCAAATAAATATTTTCATCTTCAGTATTTGATGCTTCTAGACTGTTATAATTCAACATCATGTATATTGCAGTCGCTACTAAAATCGTTCCAATGATCAATACTCCTGATGACATGAATCCCTTCATTTATTTCCACCGGTCATTCAAAACAACAAACGCACTTTTATTCGTAATGCTACTAGTATTAACTTCAGTTATAGTAAAACAATTATTATTTCCTGCCAAAATTTTAGTACAA
Source organism: uncultured archaeon (assembly GCA_902385045.1). Lineage (GTDB taxonomy): Archaea > Micrarchaeota > Micrarchaeia > Norongarragalinales > CABMDW01 > CABMDW01. The sequence goes on from CABMDW010000090.1 coordinate 2,822, forward strand.
GGTAATGTAGTACAACCGCAAAGCGCGTTATGCGCTAAAAATATTGGAGAAAGCCTATAGCTGGGAGTAGTGGCTTCAGTTACATTTACTAGAGTCAAATTGTAAAATAAGCCTTCAGTCATACTGTAGAAGTATGAGTATTTTAGCATTAAATAGTCCCAAGCAAGTAGTTTGTAAGTGTGAGTGTTTTGTTGACTGCTGTTGATTACTGGTATTGTAACAATTACTATTGCTATGGTTAGCGCGATTAATGCATCAGTTGATATAAGAAATCCTTTTAGCATGATCTTACCCGAATATTACAAGATTGAGTTCCGCAAATCGTCACTCTTTCAGCCATTGAAAACGTTCTACAGTTAGCGCTTATCGTGCTAGCGCATGTACTGTCTTCCGGCACTACTGTTCCATTTTCATAAGTTATCGTATAGCAAGTTGTTGAACTGTATAACTTAGTAGTGTTCAAACTAGTGTTTGCAAACAAAACTGCTGAAGACATTAAACTAGCTTGATCCAGTCTTTCTTCATAGTATTCTTTTTGAAGACTTGATTGTTGTGCTAGAATCGAAAGTATTGTCGTTCCAACTACTGCGAGCATGAATATTTCAAATGAAGCTATTTGGCCTTTCATGAGCAAATTACCCCCGGAAGTGCATTAACTTGAGTGCCATCATAATAATAACAGACGCTCGTACTACAGTTTGTAATCGTAAAATTAAAATTAACCGTACAACTAGCATTCATACTCAAGCTAAGCCGATATTTTAATCCCATGAAGTTCACTGCATTGGTTGGAGACCCAGTTTGTATGTTATACACGTAATTTTGGTCTTTGTTAAACGGACAAGGAGCGTTTGAAGTTATGTTTACTAGAGTAGCGCACACGCTATTAGCATGATTTACTATTCCGCTTAATATTTCTCTTGCAGCCAAGTACTCGTTAGTACGGCTTTTGTAAATTAATCCCCCATAATTCACGAACCATAGCGTGAATATTAGCAGGAAGGAAATTCCAAAGAAAAAATCAATCGAAGTCTGTCCTTTTTTCATTCTCTCATTAATCAGTTTTAACACTTATTAAAATGTTGAGTTAATTTGATTGCGTTATTAAAAGTCAATTATTCGTGGTGCTCCGAATAATGGCTGCTTCCATTTGACTGTTTGAACGCCTTTCTTCTTAGTTGCTTTTATAGCGTATAATCCCGGAGTGAACGGATGTGAGAAACTTTTCTTC